>CANRLI010000039.1 GCA_947631475.1 uncultured Bacilli bacterium
AAAGGTAAAATAATTATTGCTTTATTTTAATTTTTGCTATAAAATTAGAAGTAGGTAGATATACTTGGGAGGAGTGTTATTAGATGAAAATTACAAAGGTTGTACTTCGTAATAAGGAAAAAGAAGATTCACGTATGAAAGCTATTGCAACAGTTACGTTGGATGAAGCTTTTGTTATTACTGGAATCAGATTAATTCAAGGAGACGATAAAATGTTTATCGCTATGCCTAGTAGAAAAGTATCTGAAGGGGTATATGATGATGTTGCCCATCCAGTAAATCAAGAAACACGTAAAATGTTCGAAGACGCTATCTTTAAAGCTTATGATGAAATGAAGTCAAGCGGCGAAGAATTAGTAAAAATTGATTTATAAAATAACTCAAAGAATACTTTGAGTTTTTTAGTGCTAATTTTTGGAATTTAGACATATATATTATTAGGTGACGATAATGGATAATGTATATGATAATACAAAGCACGAAGTAAAGATAGTTGATAGGGGATTAATTTATTTATCAGGAATTGATAAAATAATTAGTTTTGATAGTGAAGAATTTTTAATGGAAAGCGTTATGGGAATGATATTACTAAAAGGTGAAAACTTAGAAATAGTTAAATTAGATACGCATGATGGAGTGGTAAGTATTAAAGGGGTTATTAATGGAATTACATATGATAGTGATAAAAAAAAGGAAAGTGAATCACTTTTAGGGAAATTGTTTAAGTAATGAATTCTTATACACAATTATTTAGTTTACTTATTTCATTTGGTTATGGAATACTTATTTATTACTTAAATATTTTCAACAAGAAAATTGTATGTCATAAAAATATCATAATTAAAGTTATTATTAATATTTTATATGTATTTAATATGTCGATGTTGTATGTAGTTTTATTGTATTACGTTAATAATGGAATTTTGCATATTTACTTTGTCTTTTTTATATTGTTAGGTTATGGATATTTTTGTGTTAAAAAATGTAAATAGCTAAAATTTATATGATTTACTTATAATTTTATTTGTTATACTTATAATAAGGAGAGTTCTGTATGAGTAATAACAATAATGTTAAAAATAAAAATGTAATCATAAAGAATAAAAAATCTGAAAAAAAACGTATTACAGCTTTATTATTATTTTTTGTTGTTTTTGTTGTTATATTAATTGGTACTGTCTTTGGAAATTGTGTACAAATATATGAAAATAAAAAAGCCACGACTGAATATAAAGAGTATTATGAAGGCTTACTAGAAGAAGAAGCTTCATTGAATAGTGAAGTTGTGAAGTTACAAGATCCTGATTATGTAGCTAGATATGCTCGTGAAAGATATGGATATACTAAATCAGGAGAAAAAATACTGACTATTATTGATGGTAAAATAGTTGTTGATGATAAAAACTAAGCAAAACAGATTTTATATCTGTTTTTTAAATGTTATAATTTAAATGGGTGATGTATATGGAAATTATCGTTGGCAAAACAGCAGGATTTTGTGGGGGAGTTTATAATGCTGTAAAAAAAGCAACGGAATATAAAGCTAATAAAGGTAATGTGTATTGCTTAGGCGAACTGGTACATAATAAACAGGTTGTTGATAAACTAAAAGATAAAGGAATTAAGTTTATTGAAGACCTAAATGAAGTTAGCGGAGGTTCAACTGTAATCATAAGAGCACATGGAATAGCTAAGGAAATTTATGAGGAAGCTAAAAAGAAAAATATTGAATTATACGATTTAACTTGTCCTAAGGTTTTGCAGATTCATGAGCAAGTAAAAAAATATTTAGAGGAAGACTATTTTATTGTTTTAATTGCTCATAAAACACATCCTGAGGTTATTGGAACAAGCAGTTTTTGTGGTGATGATTATTTTATTTTAGAAACAACTGATGATATTGAAGAGTGTGTTTCTCGTATAGAAAAGTCAAATAAGAAAAAGGTGGTTGTGCTAGCTCAAACAACTTATTCGATAGAATTGTTTGAATTAATTACAAAACTGTTGGGAGATCGTTTAAAAGATAAATATGAATACTTAATCAATAATACTATTTGTACGGCGACAGAGTTAAGGCAAAAGGAAACTAGTGAGTTAGCTAAACAAGTAGATGCAATGATTATCGTAGGTGGAAAGCATAGTTCTAATACCAAGAAACTTTTTGATATAAGTAGTGAAATTTGTGCTAAGACTATTTTAATAGAAGAAGCATCAGAATTACAGGGTGAAGATTTTACTAAGTATAATAAAGTTGGTGTTATGGCAGGCGCTTCTACCCCTCAAGAAAGCATCGAGGAAGTTGTTCAATATTTGAATAAGTCTTAAAATTAAAGTTATTTTAGCAAAATAACTTTTTTAATGAATAAATAAACAAGTGCTGCCATATTTATTTATTATATGGAGAGATAATATGGGATATATACAGCTGGTGTTAATAAGTATTGGTTTAGCAATGGATGCGTTTGCAGTTTCGATATGTAAAGGTTTATGTTTAAAGGATATAACATTTAAAAAAAGTCTTAAGGTTGGTTTATATTTTGGTGGTTTTCAAGCTCTTATGCCTGTAATAGGTTTTGTCTTAGGTGATTTTTTTGCTAATTTTTTAGTATCAATTGATCATTGGGTAGTTTTTGTATTATTGGTTATTATTGGTGTTAATATGATTTTTGAAACTATAACAAATAATCAAGATAATTATGATGATCAAATAAATTTAAGATCAATGTTTATTCCAGCATTGGCTACTAGCATCGATGCTTTGGCAGTAGGAATTACTTTTGCTTTTTTAAAGGTTAATTTATTGTTGGCAATTACAATGATAGGGATTGTGGCTTTTGTGTTTACAGCTTTTGGTGTAAGAATTGGTAATAGTGTGGGTAAAAAATTTGAAAATAAAGCTAAGATATTGGGCGGACTTATTTTAATTGGAATTGCTATTAGAATTCTTTTAGAACATTTATTATAATGCTATTTATAATTTCTTATTTCTGTTGTAAAATATAGATAATTTTTTTGTTGCAACCTAAAATTGACAAAAAACAACTTAAAATTGGTAGAGTGCAACCGAGGATATTTATATAATTTGGTCAAGAAAGAAGGAAAATTATGAATTTAGCAGATAATTTGAAAAGAATTAGAAAAGAAAATCATTTATCTCAAGAACAACTTGCTGAAAAATTAGGAGTATCTAGACAAGCTGTAAGCAAGTGGGAATCTAATGTTTCATATCCTGAAATGGATAAAGTGATACAAATATGTCAATTATTTAATTTAAATATTAATGAATTAATTCACGAAAACATAAGTGAATTATCAGAGAAGAAAAAAGAAAAAGATAATATTAGTAAATTAATTGATAGTTTTTTTAATTATATAACGAAAGTAGTTAATTTGTTTTCTAGTTTAAAGTTTAAACAAATTATTAAATGTTTATTTGAACAAGTGGTTATTGCATTTTCTTTATTTATTGTTTTTTTACTAATTGGTACTTTTTTAAGTTCTATTGTCAGTGGTTTATTGCCAGTAGGAAATTACTATTATAAAATTTTTGATGTTCTTAAAAGTATCTATATACTTGTGACATCATTTTTAGGTTTATCAGTTATGTTACACTTATTTAAAATTAGATATTTAGATTATTATGAAATTGTAGTACGTGATGAAACGGAAGTTATTAAGGAAAATGATGAAAGTGAGGAAGAGGAAGAGAAAGAGGTTTTAAAAGAACAGAAAATTCTAACTAAAAAACCTGTAAAAATTATTGTTCGTGATCCAAAACATAGTGAATATAGTTTTATTAAGGGTGTATTTAAGATATTTTTAATATTTGTAAAAATAATAGCTTTGTGTAGTTTACTATTTGGGGCATCCATGATGGTTTTTTTGATAACATGTTTTATTATTTCTTTTCTGATTATAAAATCTGGCTTGTTATTTATCGCAATTGAACTTGGAATTATTGGTTGTGGATTGATTTTATATATTATTCTTGCGGTATTATTTAATTTTATTTTTAATCGAACAAGTAATAAAAGAAGTATTTTTATAATGTTTATTAGTTCTTTAATATTAATTAGTTTGGGGATAGGATTAGGTTCTATTAGTTTATTACAATATGAAGTATTAGAAGATAATAATTATATTGAGACAACATATGAAATGGATATGGCCAATGATTTAGTATTTATTGATTCAAATTTCTATGGTAATGTTTCTCCTTTTGAATATATCGTAGGTGATAATGATAATGTAAAAATTGTGGTTGAACACTCAAAGTATGTAAATACTACCTTATATGATGTAGGAGCAGATAATAGAAAAGTGTTACGTGTTAATACCAATTATGATTTCTCTGTCGATTTAATAAGACAGATTATTAGAGATATTAATAATAAAAGAATTGTTACTTATGACGATTATTATAAAGTTAAAATTTATACTAATGAAGAAAATATGCAAATATTAATAAATAATTATAAAAATGATACGTCTAATATAATTGTTGACTTACATAAGCAGTTAAATAAAGAAGTAATGCAAAACAATAATTTACATACTACTATTAATATTTTAGAAAACTACTTAAAAAATAATGGTTATGATATAAGTTATGATGAAGAAGGTAATTTAATATCGGTTAATCCAAAAAGAGAGATAGAAGAAGAATATATTCAGTAATAATTTACTCTATCTTTTTTTTATATGATATAATTTTTTTATAAAGAGGTAGAGTGGTAAAAATGAAAAAAGGATATGTGAGATTAGCCTTACCAGATATTCAATCTGATAGTATTGTTGATGGTGAAGGAATAAGAAGCGTGATTTGGTTTCAGGGATGTTCTCATAATTGCTTTGGATGTCATAATCCTGAAACGCATGATTTCAATAAAGGAACAGAAGTAGCAATATCTAAAGTAAAAGAAGAAATAGATAATTTAGAATTTCAAGAGGGAGTTACTTTTTCTGGAGGAGATCCTATGATGCAGATAGAAGCTTTAGAAGAGTTGGCTAAATATGTAAAAGAACGTGGTATGGATGTATGGTGCTATACGGGATATACTTATGAAGAAATTTTAAAGTTAGGACAATCTAATCCCCACTATTTAGAAGCTTTGAAATACATTGATGTTTTAGTTGATGGAAAATTTGTCATGGATTTAAAAAGCTTTGAGTGTACTTTTAGAGGCTCAAGTAATCAAAGAATTATTGATGTTCAAAAAAGTTTAGCTACTGGTAAAGCTATTAAATATAAAAATTATATATAGAGGTGATTATGAATAATAAACTTAAAATAATAATAATGGCTTTTTGTTCGTTTTTAGCTATAGGTTTTGACTATGTTAAGTATTTAGATTCTGATGAAGTTATTAAAGGAATATATGGCTGCCTTAAAACAGGATATCTAGGCTCTATAATAATACTTCTCTTATTTATAAAAGTATTTAGTAAAAAGATACCTATTAAGCACTGGGTTATAAATATTTTAAGTTTTTTGTTAGCCGTATTTATGATTATGGGAGCTAGTTATATGAAATATGAGACTAGTGTGTTAATTTTTGCTGATTACTATAAATTTTTAGTTTGTTTAATAGTTGGAGCTGGTTATTTCTTTATATTTAAATTAATAATCAGTTATATTTATAATTATTTAGATAAAGGTAAAATAAAGGATTTTACAAATAAGGTAATTGTTTTTTATAAAAGACATCCTTTAATAATTAGTTTTTTAATTATTATATTATGCTGGATTCCATACTTTATTGCCTATTATCCAATTATTTTGTCTCCTGATCCTAGTTTTCAAATTAAGCAGTTTTTTGGAATAAGAACAAAGTATGCTGATTATTCCTTACTTTTAGATGAAAATGTTGTTTTAACTAATCATCATCCAGTATTTCATACTCTTATATTAGGTAGTTGCTTAAAATTGGGAACTTTAATAGGTAATGATAACTTGGGATTATTTTTTTATAGTTTATTACAGATTTTTATATTAGCACTAATATTATCTTATACTATTAAATACATAATATGTGATATGAAATTACCCGTATTAGTTGGTTTGGGAGCTTTAGGAATATATTCTTTAGTACCAATGTATGGGATGTATGCTATTAGTGCAGTTAAAGATGTTTATTTTTCAGCTTTTATGATTTTATATATTTTATTTTTTCATAAAATATTGATGAGTCAAAAAGAGCGAATAGCTATTAAAGATATAGTTAAGTTGATTCTAATTAGTTTGTTATTAATATTATTTAGAAATAATGGTATTCATATAATACTTTTGTCTTTGCCTTTTCTAATTTTAGCTAAAAAGAAATATTATAAACAATTGGGTTTAAGTTTAATTATTATTTTAGTATTAACTACTAGTTATTTTAAAGTACTATTACCTGCTTTTAAAATAACCCCGGGAAGTATTAGAGAAACACTGTCTATTCCATTTCAGCAAACAGCAAGATATGTTAAATATTATGGGGAAGAATTAAGTGATGAAGATAAATCTAAGATAGATAAAGTATTGGTGTTCGATTCTTTAAATGATAGATATAATCCCGAATTATCAGATCCAGTTAAAAATGAATATAATAAATATGCTACTAAAGAAGATTTAAAAGCTTATTTAATGGTTTGGTTTAAATGTTTTTTTAAACATCCATTAGTATATGTTGATGCAACTATAAATAATGTTTATGGTTATTTTTATCCAGAAAAGACTTCGTCGTATCTGCATACAGGTTTTGATAGTAGAATTGTTGCGGATGGTTTTAATTATCATTATAATAATTTAGAAGATTATCGTGAAAAAATAGCAGATTATGTTAATTATTATCCGAATATACCGATAATTGGTTTATTAACTAATATTGGATTTAGTACGTGGATTGTGTTTATTTTGGTAGGTTATTTTATTAAAAAGAAAGAGTATAAAAAGCTTGTTTTATATTTGCCGGCTTTAATATCTATTTTAGTTTGTATAGCAAGTCCTGCTAATAGCTATTTTAGATATGCTATGCCTTATGTATTTGCTTTACCTTTGATGATAAGTTTTAGCATAGAGAAGAAAAATATAGTATAATTAACTTATGAGGTGTAAGTATGAAAGAAACTAGTAAACGAATAGCTGTTTTAATACCTTGTTTTAATGAAGCTAAAACAATTGAGAAAGTTGTTAAAGATTATAAAAAAGTTTTACCTGAAGCTGATATCTATGTTTATGATAATAATTCGCTAGATGGAACTGCTGAAATAGCTAAAAAAGCGGGAGCTATTGTTAGATATGAATATCGTCAAGGTAAAGGTAATGTAATTAGAACGATGTTTAGGGAAATAGATGCTGATTGTTATTTAATGATTGATGGTGATGATACTTATCCTGCCGAAAGTGCTCGTGAGATGTGTGATTTAGTCTTAGAAGGCAAGGCTGATATGGTTATAGGAGATCGTTTATCTTCAACTTATTTTACGGAAAATAAAAGACCTTTTCATAATTTTGGTAATAAAATAGTTAGGTGGTTAATCAACACACTGTTTAAAAACAAAATTAAAGATATTATGACTGGTTATCGGGCATTTAGCTACGAGTTTGTAAAGGGTTTTCCTGTTTTATCTAAAGGTTTTGAAATTGAAACAGAGATGACTATTCATGCTGTCGATAAAAATTATAAATTAATTGAAATACCTGTGACATATAGAGATCGTCCTAAAGGTTCTGTGTCAAAATTAAATACTTATAGTGATGGCTTTAAAGTATTAAAAACAATTGCTTCTTTATTTAAAGAGTATAAACCACAGATGTTTTTTAATATATGTGCTTTTATATCATTGCTAGTAGGAATTATCATTGGAATTCCAGCTTACATTGGTTACTTTCAAACGGGATTAGTCGAAAAATTTCCAAGTCTAATAGTTAGTTGTTTTGCTATAGTTATTGCGTTATTGTTTTTTATTACGGGGTTAATATTACAAGTAATATCTAAAAAACAAAAACAAAATTATGAGTTATATCTTAATTTGTTAAAGATTAAAAATAAATAAAATAAAGAAAAAGAGAAGTCTAATACATTAAAAAGTTGATGATTGATGTATAATAAGGACTTTTCTTTTTTTGTTTTTAATGTATAATAAACCTTTAAGTGGTGATGCTTATGGGAAATATAAGAATTAAAAATTTAAAATTCTCTTATGATAATAAGCATGAGATTTTTACTAATGTTGATTTTTATTTAAGAAAAGGTAAAACTTTAAGCATTATCGGACCTGCTAGTAGTGGGAAAACAACATTACTAAGATTAATGAATGGTGAGTTTGATTATAAAGGAGAAATAATTATTAATGGAGTGATAGTTAACAAAGACAATTTTGGGGCTTTGAGAAAATGTATTGCGGTTGTATTTAGAGATACATCTTTATTAGCTGATACTGTACAAGACGAATTAAAATTTCCTCTTGAAAATATGAACTTGTCATTAAAAGATATAAATACCAGAATAAATGATATTAATGAATTTTTTTCTATTAAGAAAATATTAAATAAAAGTATTAGTTCCTTATCTTTAAATGATCAAACATTAGTTAAGATTTTGTCATATGCTATCATGTATCCTACTTACTTAGCAATTGATGATTTATTAAGTGACTTGAATACTAGAACAAAAATACTTTTATTGAATTACTTGAATAGTAAACATATTACTTTAATTAATGTTACTACTAATATGGAAGATCTTTTGTATACTGATTACATTTTATGTATATATAAGGGTATTAATGCAGTAGATGGCAAAACTTTAGAAGTGTTAAAAAATGAAAAATTACTTAAAAGATTAGGGTTTGACTTGCCATTTATGGTTGATTTATCTTTTCAATTAGAATATTACGGATTAATTAATAAAGTTTATTTAAATAAGGAAGCGTTGGTGAAAAGTCTATGGAAATAATTTTTAACCAATTATCATATGTTATTAATCAAAAAAACTCTAAGGAAATAAAATATTTAGATAATGTTAATTTAGTAATTAATGGTGGTAATATTGTTGGACTATGGGGAGAAAATTTAGAAATTATAGGTAGTTTATTAACGGTGATAAAAAGACCTAGTAAAGGCGAAATAAAATTAGATGATTTATTAATAAAAAAATCAACTCATATAAACAATGTTAATGGATTGCGTAAGCGAATAGGAGTTTTCTTATCTAAAAGTTACTTTAATGAAAAGACGGTTAAAGATGAAATAAAATCAGTTATGAAAAATTTTGAATATAAAACAAGAAATGTTACAAAACATATTGTTGATTCTTTAAAATTAGTAGGTATGTCTGAAGATTATTTAAATCGAAATATAAATGAATTATCATTTACTGAAAAAAAGAAAGTTGAGCTAGCATCTATTTTGAGTTATAATCCAGAAGTTATAGTATTAAATCATTTTTATAAAGGCTTGATATTTAGGGATAGGGAATATTTTAAAAAATTATTTTTAAAACTAAAAAATCGCTTACACAAGACGATTATTGTAATTGAAAGCGAATTAGATTATTTTTTTGGCTTAGCCGATAAAGTTTATATTTTTGATAAAGGAAAATTAATAGTTAGCGGCGGTAAAGAGATATTTTATAATGATAAGATTTATCCTTATGCTAAAATGCCTAAAATTGTTGAATTTACTAAATATGTTCAAAGTACTGGTCATAAAATATTAGAATATACTGATATTAAAGAGTTAATAAAGGAAATATATCGTAATGTATAATAATTTAAATTATTCATATAATGATGAAAAATCGATATTGCATAATATCAATCCTTTATGTAAGTTTATTGGTTTATTTATTTATATATTGTTGTGTTTACTAAAATATAATAATTTATTATTTATTATGACTCTTTGTTTAGTATTTATAATGATTTTATGTAGTAATGTTAGTATTTTAAGATATTTTAAAATAGTGTGGAATTTAAAATATTTAATTATAGTAATGTATTTTTTTATGTTACATAAAAATATGGCGATTCAAGATATTAATATAATTATATTTAAAATTGTTTTTTTGGTACTATATTGTTTTTTGATTTTATATACAACGACTAAGGAAGATATAGGACGAGGTTTAGCTAAAATACTTAATCTTTTTAATTTAATTGGTATAAATCTTAAAAAGATTTC
>CANRLI010000040.1 GCA_947631475.1 uncultured Bacilli bacterium
GAAACAGTTGTTGGAAAAGAATCAACATGTGTATCAAGTAATACTGGTTATGCCGGTGCTACATATGAACTAAAAATCACTGTTGAAACAATTCAATACGATCAATATGCCACCGAATGGGCAGCTGGTAATGTTACCATTAATCAAGCTGAATAAGCCAATATAATGTAAAGACTTGGGCAAAATACCCAAGTTTTTTACGTTATATTTGACATAAATAACAATTTATATTAAGATTAAACACGGGCCAAAGAATATTAAGGGGATATATATGGAATCAGGAATTTTAATTGTAAACAAAGAAAAAGATATGACTAGTCGTGATGTTATAAACATCTTAACTAAAATATTTAATACTAAAAAAATAGGTCATACTGGTACTCTTGACCCCCTTGCTACAGGTGTCTTAGTTGTCTGTATAGGTAGTGCTACTAAGTTATGTGAACTTTTAACTAGTAAATATAAAGAATATATTGCTACTATTAAACTAGGTATTAAAACTGATACTTTAGATATTACAGGTCAGATTGTCGATAAAAAAGAATTTAATTTAACGGCTCAACAAATAAAAGAAGTATTAAATTCTTTTTTAGGTCAATCTATTCAAGAAGTACCTCTTTATTCAGCAGTTAAAATTAATGGTAAAAAACTTTATGAGTATGCTCGTTCTAATCAAAAAGTATCTTTACCTCATCGTTCTATAGATATAAAAGAAATTTCCTTAATTTCTTTTATTGATGATGAAATAACTTTTAAGACTACGGTTTCTAAAGGAACTTATATTCGTTCATTAATTAATGATATTTGTACTAAGTTAAATACTGTTGGAGTTATGTCTTCTTTAGTAAGAACTAAACAAGGTTCATTTACTCTTGATAATGCTTATCAATTAAATGATCTTAAAAATGGTAAGTATCATTTATTAAGTATTGAAGATGTTTTAAAAGATTTAGAAACAATAAGTATTGATGATGAATTATATTCTAAAGTTAAAAATGGTGCTATTATTTCTAAATTCTTTAAAAGTGATTTAGTATGTTTAAAGTATCATGATAAGATTGTTGCTATTTATCAAACATATCATCAAGATAATCATTTAGCTAAACCTTATAAGATGTTTATATAAAAGTATAATAGGGGGGATTATATGCGTACATTTGACAATTCATCTCTTTATCAAAGGGAAAAGTTTATGATTTTTAATAACTTGTATACCGATAAATTGATGAAAACTTTTCAAGAAGAAGTAAAAACTGAAGTAGAAAAAGGCAAGAATAAACCTTTTTATCGTGCTTATTTAAATATAATTAAAAGAACTGCTGATTTATTTAAACAATTGGCAATTGATGATGCTTTGGTTAAATGTTGTTTTTTTAATCATTTATTATGGAGTGGTTTCTTTAGTAAAAATCATCAAATAAGTTATCAAGAAGAGGGACGAATAAGTAATTTTTCAGCTTTAGGAGCTGATATTATGTTAGGTAAAACAGCTTGTTTAAATAATTCTGATATGTTATGTCGTCTTTTAAGAGCTACTGGTACCGAATCATTTATTATAGCCTGTGATGTCTTTGATGATTCTTTTAATTATAATAATTCAGTTAATAATAGTTGTTTATCATCTTTTAGTCCTACTAAAGAGTCTTTTATATCTAAACAAGCTAATAGTATGACTAGTATAGGCAGTCATGTTCTTTCTTTATTTGCTTATCAAGATTCTTATTATTTAGCTGATTCAACTAATATGACTTTTTTAAATATAACTGATTTATTAGAAGCAACTTATATTGGTAATGATATTGTTGTTTCTTTAAAACCACGTCTTACTTTAAATATTGAGGATGTTGATTGTCATTATTTTAAAGATTTAATTAAGGAAACTTTTATTATGAGTAATCAAAATTATTTATCTGCATCAACAATTTATAATAAGATTAATACTAGTACTAATCTTATTACTCATAATATATCAACCATTTTAAATACAATGTGTGAAAATGAAAAAGATATTGATATTGTTTGTCAAACTTTATCGCTTAGCCATTAAATGCTTTGTTCTTTATTGAAGCGTTATTTTGTAAATGTTATAATAATAGAGGTGAAATCATGAATAATTTAGTAAATATAGATATTAATAAAATAGATTCTAAGGGAAGGTATGTTAATTTAGATCAAGAACATCCTGAAATTTTTCATTTACCCATAGATGTTATTCAAAAATTAAGGGAATATTATCATAATCCTAATATTGCGGCTGAGGTTAAAATTCCTCAAAAGTCTAGTTCTAATCAGGTAGTGAAAAAACAACCTCCTATTTCTAAAAATAGGCCTAAGTTTAGATTATGTAAAGAGAAATCTCAGTTTAATAATGGACATCATTATACTAAGACACCACCCCGTATAAAGTATGGTCGTACTCTGCTCGTAGGTGGTCTTGCTATTACTTTTTCAATGTTTTTGTTTGGTAGTATTTATGCTTCCAATAAGGATGTTTCAGTTAATTATGACCCTTCATCATATATTGAAGAGAATTTTAATCCCTTGTTAGTAAGCCATTTAGTTAATGATGTCGGTTTGAATTATTTTCATACAGTAAATAATTCATCTACGATTGAAGATATAGATTCTACTCCTAGTGAAGAACTATCAGAAGTTGAACAATTACCTACTAAAGCTCCTAACATCGTAAGTACACAAAGAAAATTAATTGATCATTTTTCTGATATTTATCATGTTGATAGTGATGTTGTTTATAATCGTTTAGTTGAGTTAACAGATAATTTTAGTAGTGAAGATTATTTAGTTAATTTTCATATCGCTGGTGTAACATGTAAAAGTCAAGAAGTTTATGCTTCTACGGAAGAAGAATTATTATTTTATGCTGTTAGATGTATTAGTTATTTACCTGATCAAATGGGTGTTTCACAAGAAGCTTTATTTGTCGATAATGGTTATACTTCAGGAACTGATTATATGCAACAAGTTAGTGAAGCCGCACGTATTACGGGTGTAGATCGTTGTTTACTTTATGCTATATGTCGTACGGAATGTGGTTTTAAAAGTGATATGTTTATGCATATCAATAATCCTGCTGGTTTAAAACTTGATGGAATTGATTGGGAATTTCCTACAACTGAAGCAGGCTTTTTAGAAACTTGTTTGGAAATTATTAAGTATTATCGAATGATGGATCGTCCTTTAACTGATGTTAGTCATGATGCCATTAAACAAATTTCGATTATTCATCGTCTTGGTTATACTTTAGATAATATTGAAGCATATAGTTATGAGGATCCTTGGACTCCTCTAGTATGTGAATTATTGGAGTATGCTAAAGCTAATGAACAAGATATATTTGGTGATACAAGTCATAGTTTAAGTCATTAATTTTTAGGAGGCAGATATGTATAAAATAACTGATGGAAATACAGCCTGTGCTGATGTTGCTTATTTATTTAGTGAAATAGCGAGTATTTATCCTATTACACCTAGTAGCCCTATGGCTACAACTATTGATGTCTTAAGTCATACTAATAAACAAAATCTTTTTAAAGATCAAGTTAAAGTTGTTGAAATGCAAAGTGAAGCCGGCGCAGCTGGTGCAATGCATGGTGCATTATTAGCGGGATCATTAGCTACAACCTTTACAGCTAGTCAAGGTTTACTTTTAATGATTCCTAATATGTATAAAATAGCCGGCGAATGTTTACCAGCTGTTATTCATGTTGCAGCGCGAACAGTTGCTACCCATGCTTTATCTATTTTTGGTGATCACTCAGATATTTATGCTACTCGAGCAACTGGTTTTTGTATGCTTGCTTCAACTAATGTCGAAGAAGCTAACCATATAGCGGCAGTTGCCCATTTAAGTGCCATTAAAGGTAGTCTACCTTTCTTACACTTCTTTGATGGTTTTAGAACTAGTCATGAAGTTAATAAAATAATTGAACTAAAAGATGAAGACCTTCTTCAATTAGTTGATTATGCTAAAATAAAGGAATTTAAAAATCGTATGTTAAATGTTAATGCTAATATCCAAAAAGGCATGGCTGAAAACGAAGATATCTATTTCCAATCAGTTGAAGCTCGAAATAAGTTATATGAAGAAATGCCTGATATTGTGAATAATTACATGATAGCTATTAATAAACTAACTAATAAAAACTATCAACCATTTAACTATTATGGTAGTAATGAAGCTACGGATATTATTGTAGCTATGGGTAGTGTTTGTGATACTGCTAAATTAGTTGTTGATGATTTAGTTCAAAAAGGTCAAAAAGTAGGCTTAGTAGAAGTTCATTTATACCGTCCATTTAGTTTCCATTACTTTTTAAATGTTTTACCAAATACTGTTAAAAATATTGCTGCATTAGATCGTACTAAAGAACCTGGTAGTATCGGTGAACCCCTATATTTAGATGTTTGTAGTGCTTTAAAAAATAAAAATATTAATATTGTTGGTGGTCGTTATGGTTTATCTAGTAAAAATACAACCCCAGCTCATATATATAGTGTTTTTAAGATGTTATCTAGTACTTTAAAAGATAATTTTACTATTGGTATTAATGATGATGTTACTTATTTAAGTTTACCTGAATGTCCTTATCATATCGATTTAAATGCTAAAGAGATAAAAATCTTTGGTTTTGGTAGTGATGGTATGGTTAGTACTAGTAAGGATATTATTAAAATTGTTGGTGAAGATTCTAGTGACTTTGTTCAAAGTTATAATCAATATGATTCTAAAAAAAGTGGTGGGGTTACTATTTGTAATTTAAGAATTGCTAATCATAAGATAAATGCCCCATATTATGTTACAGATCCTGATATAGTTGTTGTAACTAAAGAAGAATATTTATTTAAGTTTGATTTAATTAGTGATCTTAAAGAAAATGGTATTTTTATAATTAATACGATGAAAAAAGCTTCTGAGTTAAATGATTTTTTACCTAATAAAGTTAAAGAAATAATTAATAATAGACATATTAAGTTATATATAATTGATGCTGAATCTATTGCTTTAAAGGCTGGTATTAAGGGTAAAATAAGTAAGATAATGGAAATGGTTATTTTAAATTTAATTGCTTATCCTAATGCTTTAGAAGCTATAAATCACTCAATTGAAAAACAATTTAGTACTAAAGGGGAAGAAGTAGTTAATGCTAATAAAAAAGCTATCTTAGAAGCTATGGATAATTTAATTTTAGTTGATTCCCATTTTGATATTGTTAAAGAAGAAGTTAATATTAAACGTAATATCTTTGATGAAATAAATGCTCGTCGTGGTGATGAATTACCTGTTAGTTCTTTATTACCTTTTAAAGATGGTACATTCCCTGGTGGTTTATCACAAAATGAAAAACGTAAGGTTAGTAATTTTGTACCTAAATGGATAAGTGAAAATTGTATTCAATGTGGTCAATGTTCTATTGTTTGTCCTCATGCTGTTATTAGACCTATTATCCATCAAGATAAAGACAATGGTCAGCCACTGCTAGGACATCCTGAGTATAATTATGAAATTGTTGTTTCAGAAGCCGATTGTACTAATTGTGGATTATGTATTAATATATGCCCCGGTAAAAAGGGAGCTAAAGCTTTAGCTTTTGGCCCTTATGAAGAAAAAATGAATCAAAGAGCTATTAAGTTATTTACGGAGCATGAAAATCCTACTAATTTATTCCCTAAAGATACTATTAAAGGTAGTCAATTAGTTAAACCTAAATTTGTCTTTCCAGGAGCCTGTGCTGGTTGTGGTGAAACGCCATATCTTAAATTATTAACGCAATTATTTGGTGATCGTTTAGTAATAGCTAATGCTACGGGTTGTTCTTCAATCTATGGCGGTAGTGTTCCAAGTACACCATATAATATTCCTTGGGCTAATTCTTTATTTGAAGATAATGCTGAATTTGGTTATGGTATGCTCCTAAGTTTTAATAAAACACGTAATCGTTTAGAAAAATTGCTTAAAGATAATTTAAATAAGGTTTCACCTAATCTTCAAGAGTTATTTAATAAATGGTTAAATAATAAAGAAGATTTTGATATAACAATGAGTATTAAAAATGAATTGGTTAATCAAGATCTTCCTCAAGATATTAAAGATTTATTAAGTTATATTCCATCTCGTAGTGTTTGGACTGTTGGTGGTGATGGATGGGCTTATGACATCGGTTTTGGTGGCATAGATCATGTTTTAAGTAGTGGTGAAAATGTTAATATTTTAGTATTAGATACAGAAGTATATTCTAATACGGGTGGTCAAGTATCTAAATCATCCCGTATAGGTCAAGTAGCCCAATTTGCTGATATGGGTAAGAAGACTGTTAAAAAAGATTTATTTAAAATAGCTATGAGTTATCCAAATTGTTATGTAGCAAATGTTTCTTTAGGTTCTAATTTTATGCAAACTATTAAGGCTTTTAAAGAAGCTGAAGAACATAAAGGACCATCTATTATTATTGCTTATTGTCCATGTATTGAACAAGGTATTAAAGGTGGTATGAGTTGTGCTTCTAATGAACAAAAATTAATTGTTGATTGTGGCTATACAACTTTAATGAGGTATAATCCCGAAGAAGAAAAATTATATATTGATAGCCGTGAACCTGATTTTAGTAAGTATGAAGATTTATTATTAAATGAAGTTCGCTATAATAGTTTGTTTAAAAAAGATCCTCATTTAGCAAAGGAAGTATTAGAACTTAATAAACAAGAGGCTATTAAGAGATATAATTATTATAAGAAATTAAGTAATGAAAAAGTAGAGTAATATAAATAAACATCCTAATTTAATGTGTTAGGATGTTTATTTTATTAGTATTGTAGATATCTTGTTATTTGTTCACTGCTTTTCTAATTTCATCTTTTTTTAAGACTCTGATTTGACTCTTTGTTTGACGATGATATTTTTCCATAACTTGTTTCTTTTTCATTAACTTATTATAATTATAGTCTAGTTTTATTTTAAGATTAGTTACTTTATTAACAAATTGTGGGTCATTAATTAATTCCGGATATTTATTTAAAGCTTCTTGTTCAATGCATTCTAATTCTACTAAGTTTTTATACGTGACATTTAAAGCACTATTTAAGGCATCTTCGCCTTGTTTTATCTGTTCTAAATTAGCTGGTTTATATTTATTAATTTTTCGTTTGAAAAATCCATTAATAAAGTTAAAATGATTATCTACTATTAAACCTATTGTAAAGTAAAAAAAGTACTTATTACGGATAAAGGGTAGTGATAGAATTGATGAAATTTCTAATAATCTTGACACTTTATTTATTCTTCTAAACAACATTTTTTTGTCAATGTTTGCTATTTGTTTTTTGGTTAAGTTATCAAGATTATCCATTCTATTTAATAGTTGTTCATTCATTTCCATTTGATTTTCTATCTCTAATTGAGCTAATTCTTTTTGTAAACCCTTTAATTCTTCCTCTTTAATTGTCTCACTTAATGCTTTTTCTTCTTGAAATATATCGTTTTCTTTCTTTTTTTGCAATTCATCTTTTGTTTGACGCAATTTTTCTTGTTCCGTCTTTATCTTATTTTTTTGTTTATCAGATATTTTACCATCATATTTGATTAAAGTATTTTCAAGATTATCAAGCATTTTATCAATATGGCTTTCATAAAAGTCATATTGCTTATCTTCAAATTCTTTCTTTTCTGCTTCCTTATTTGCATCTTGAATTACCATTGCTGTAGAAAAAGTCAAGTTTAGAATTTCATTGTCAATTTTAGTTTCATGTTCATTTAAATCTGTCTGCTTTTTTTCATCTTTTAAAGCTATTTCTAAATCTATCTTGTCTGTTTCTATATCTTCTTTAATTGGTTCATCTATGACTGGTGGTTCATCATTAATTTTATTATTGTTTTTGACGATTAATTCCTCTGGCTTATCAACATTTTTATAATCCTTTTTATTATTTATATCATTTTTTATTTCTTTTAATTTTGGGAGTTCAACTTCGACAATTCCTTTCTCTTTTTTTACTTGAGGTGGTGTATCTGCCTTTAAAGTTAATGTATCTTTTTTTATTGGTTTATCAACTATTTCTTTTTTTTCATCTTTTTCATCAGTGGTAATATCTAATACAGCTTTACTAGCCATCATTCCCCCAATTAATAGTCCATTTTTTATCTCTTCTTTAAAGTCTGGCTGAGGTATTTTTGCAATATTTTGTACCATAAAGTAAGGTTGTTTATTAATTTCCTTTTTTATTTCATTATCTTGATGACTACTCATTATTTTATTGGCTAAATTGCTTTTAGGTTTATCATCTTGCTTCATCTGTAAAGACCTTTTTAAAGGAGTTGCTATAAAATATGGTTCTTGATACGTTGGTGTTTCTTCTTTCTTTGGAATATCTTTTATTTTAGGAATTAACGGTTTTTCCTTAATTTCTTCTTTAACAACTTCTTCTATTTCTTCTTTTAATTTTTCAATTGTTGTAATATCTTTTTTTTCTATATCTTTTTTTATAATAGGTTTTACTTTTTCTTTTAATTCCTTTAATTTTTCTTCTAAGTCTTTATTAAGATCTTTTATTTTTAATTTTTCTTCTTTATATTCTTTTTCTTCTAGGTATTCATCAATAAGTATATCTATTTCTTCATCAGTAAAAATAAAAGACTTGTTAACCATAGTTTCTTTAAATTTATTAAACTGTCTATTTGTTATATTTAACATTACATCATTATTATTATTATTTTGATTGTCACTAGTATTAGTACTATTAGCTCCATTAATTATAGAATCTGGTAATTTATTAGTATTTTCAGTATTTTGTTCATTTAAGTGTATATTAGGATTATTTTTTACATCTTGTTTCTTTTCTTTTTTAAATAGTCTTTTTATAAAAGAACTAATAGCTAATAATATGTGAAGTAATACATTGAATATTTTTTTTATAAAAGATTGTTCTTTCATAAAACCACCTTATATAATTTTATCATATAAAAATCTTTTTAAACACAAAAAAGGAGTTGTCCCCCTGAAGAACAACTCCAAAAAGAATAAAAAGGGGTTGGCTAGTGTGATACTAGCACCAATTCGCCATAAAGTGAATTGGTACTTCATATATTAACTTTTAAAGTATTTTTTGTCAACAATTTTAGACAATTATTTTAAAAAAAATGATGTTTTTATTAATATTTTAAATCAGTTATAACTTTATATAAAAACACTCTTTTTTGTTATAACTAAATTTTATAAAAACTTTCTTTATTAGTAATTTTAGATAATTATAGTTTACTAAACAAATGTATGATATAATTAATTGGGTGGTATTATGGATCTTAATATTATAAAGGGTGTTGGTGATAAGGCTCTTCTATATTTAAGTAAATTAAATCTATATACTGTTAATGATTTGTTATTTTATTATCCGTATCGTTATAATTTTATTAAAATAGTTCCTTTATTAGAAGCTTATGATAATGTTGTTGTAACTATTAAAGGGATTGTCGATACAGAACCACATATTAGTTACATTAATCGTCATTTAAATAAGATGGTTTTTCGTATTAATACGGATGGCTATTTAGTGAATGTCGTTATTTTTAATCGCAGTTTTTATAAGAATAATTTAAAAATAGGTCGTATGGTTAATTTAATTGGTAAGTATGACCGTCAAAGAAATATGTTTACAGCCAATGATATTAAGTTTGAAATAATAAACGATTTTAAGATTGAGCCTGTTTATCATTTGGTAAAGGGTCTTAAGTCTAAAGG
>CANRLI010000041.1 GCA_947631475.1 uncultured Bacilli bacterium
GTAGTCTCTTCCCAAGGTCAGCAGGCCTCTTATACTATTAATATTAATCGCTCTAATGAAGAATTAGAAGTCATTACCCAAAGTAACAAACTTAAAAGCTTAAAAGTTAATACCTTATACTTTAATCTTAACGAAGAAAAAAAATATTACCTTTTAAGTATTCCCAAAGAACAAACTTCTTTAAACATTGAAGCTATTGCTGAAAGTGCTAGTGCTAAAGTTGAAATAACTGGCAATGCTAATTTTAACTATGGTTTAAATCTCGTAACAATTAAAGTTACTGAAACCAATAACGAAAAAAAAGAATACAATATCGTTGTTTACCGTCAACCAAATGATGCTTTAAATATTCCTACCTTAACAACGTCCATAAACTCTAATATTTTATATGAAACAACCCAAGATTCTTCTCATTTAATATCTAAAGATTTATTACAAATCCTCGCTTCTAATCACTATACTTTGTATTATGATGTCGTAGATTTATATAACGGTCTTTTATATCAAGTAACATTAAACAATAATTTAAAAGATGAAGATTTAGATGTTTCAATTAATAAAATTTCCGATAGCCCTTACTTAACATATGAAACTAATCTGCCAAGTGGGACGGATGTTCTTCTATATTTAGATGAAAAATATTTAGATGGTGCTAGTGTTAGTATTTATTCATATAATGAACCAAATCATTATACTTTACTAACAGATGGTATCAAAGTTAATAACGGCTATATAGAATTTACTACTAATGACCAATCACATTACGTTATTACTACCAGCGATTTATTAGGTCGTCAAAGTATCATTAAAACTTTTTTAAATCGCTATCGTAATATTATAATAATGGGTGTTGTTATTCTCATATTATGCTTAATTATTATCAAAATTATAAAGAAAAAACAAAAACAAAAAAA
Source organism: uncultured Bacilli bacterium (assembly GCA_947631475.1). Classification (GTDB taxonomy): domain Bacteria; phylum Bacillota_I; class Bacilli_A; order RF39; family UBA660; genus Coprovivens. The sequence goes on from CANRLI010000041.1 coordinate 915, forward strand.
TCAAAATGAGCCGTTATACTAATGGCTTTTTTTTCATTATTGTGCTATTATTATTACATAGCAAAGAGGATGAGTAGTTATGAATAATATTAGTATCGAAGATGTTATTAAAGAAATTACTAAATACAATCCTAGTGAAATAACGCGTGTTAAAAAAGCTTACGATTTGGCTTCTTATGCTCACCGTAATCAAAAACGTGAAAGTAATGAACCTTATATTATTCATCCTTTAAATGTTTGTATGAATTTAACTAAATTTAGAGCCGATGGTGCTACCTTATGTGCTGGCCTTTTACACGATGTTGTTGAAGATACGGATATAACTTTAGATGAAATAAAAACACAATTTGGCGAAGAAGTAGCTTTCCTTGTCGAAGGAGTTACGAAATTAAGCAATATGCACTTTAATAATAAAGTTGAAGAAACAAATGCCAATATTCGTAGACTAATAAATAGTTTAAATGATGATGTACGAATCATAATTATTAAACTTTGTGATCGTCTTCATAATATGCAAACTTTATCCTATAAAGCCCAAGACAAACAATTACGTAATGCTGAAGAAACTCTTCATATATTCGCCCCTTTAGCATACTTCATTGGGGCTTTTAGATTAAAATGTGAACTAGAAGATTTATGCTTACTATATTTAAAGCCAGAATCTTATCAAACTTTAGATACTAAAATAAAGGAAATTGAATTAGAATATCAAGACTGTAGTAAAAAAGTCATTAAAGATGTTAAAAAAGCTCTTAAAGAAAATAATATTTCCTTTACTTATCGAATTAAAGTCTTTAATATTTACCAACTATATCAAAAAATTAATAAAGGCTATAAATTAAGTGACATTCACGATTTAGTTAATTTTAAATTAGTTATTCCTGATAACGAAGATCCTTACCGTGTCTTAGGTATCATTCATAAACTATATACGCCAATGAATTATAAATTTAAAGATTATATTGCTTCTCCTAAAACCAATATGTATCGTTCTTTACATACAACTGTTTTTGCCCCAGATAATCACTTGATTCAATTTCAAATAAAAACGCAGACAATGGACGAAATTAATACATATGGTTTAGCTGCTTACTGGAAATTTTATAAAGGCCAAGGCAAATTAAAAATGCAACAAGAACTAAAAGTTAATTATCAATTTTTCAATACAATACGTGATTTAAATGCTGTTGTTGACAATGATTCGGATTTCATATCTCGTGTAAAACAAGAGATATTCTCTAATAACATTTATGTTTATACAGTAAATGGTGATATAATTGAGTTACCAAATGGGTCAACAATTATTGATTTTGCCTATAAACTTCATACGGATTTTGGTAATCATTTATATAAAGCTTACATAAATGGTAAAGAAGTGAAATTATATCATAAATTAAACAACAAAGATCGTATAATGCTTTTACAAAAAAATACAGCTCATCCTCGCTATTCGTGGCTTGATTATGTCGTAACTTCCAAAGCCAAAAAAAGTATTAAAGAATATTTTAAATAAAAAAGGTGTGATAATATGACATTAAAGGAAATTTTACCTCCCGACCAAATAGTTTCTCCTTATCTTTTTTATGAAGGAGAATGGATTTTAACTGACTATATTGATTCAACCCAAAATATAATATATGGTCCAGCGGCGGCTGCTAATGATACTTTAGCTCTTAATGCTAAAGTTATTGGCAAACGAAACTTATATTTAGAATTTTTAGAAAAAAATTATTTTAAACCCTTAAGTAATATTTTAGCTTCAGAGTCTTTAGCTCATGAATTTTATCCTCAGATAATTATGACTGATGCCAACGGCGTAAGAGAAGCCCATTATTGGCTTGAATATTTTTATCTAAATCAAGTTATCGGAATGCGTGATGCTAAACATAAGATGGCCATCGTCAATGAAGCCTTAGATAATAACCAAAAAGATAAGTTAGGCGAAATAGTTAAACAGCTTCATCGTGATGAACGAAAAATTATTACAGATGTCAAAGAAAATGGTTATAAATCTCCTTATTTTAATGAAATTTACAAAGTATATATTGAACAAATGCTAGATTTATTACCCCCTGATCGAAACTCTTTTGAAAATTATCTTGAAATGCAAATTAACACCCATACCAAATTAATTGTCAGTAGTCGTTACTTTGCAAGTCTATTTCAACGCAAAATTAATTTTGAGGAATTAACTGATGCTTTTGATTATGACACTTTTTGTTTAATTACTGCCGAAAGGGCTTTATACCAAATGTTAAAAGCCGAAGAACTTGATAAAGGTATTGATAGTTCTATTGAATACATAAGTAACTATTTAAATGCTGTGGCTGTAATGCGTCAACAACGTCCTAATTACAATCCCCAAATTATTAAATATGATTATTATAGCAAACAAAAACAAATTGTTACTTTACATGATATTGAAAAAGCTTATAATGCATTTTTATCTCGTCATCCCGATTTTTATAGCCAATCATTTGAAAAAGATGATTTAGATGAATTATTACGTAATAATATGACGGCTGAAGAATATCAAAATCTTGACTTAAAATCTGCCGAAGGTCGAAAAAAGGTTGAAAAAATTATCAGCCTTATTAAAAGTGTTCCAACATTAATGACCGAATGGGATATTCTTCCTAAAGGCGAAGCTTTTCCTGATGAACCTTATAGTCCGAAAACAAAATCAAATTCCAATTCACCAACTTCTTTGCCCGAAGATGAAAAAATTCGTCGTATGGTTATTGGTCGTAATTATCTCGAAGAAAGTAATTATCTTTACAAATTGTGTGGTACCAATAAATTTGATGGCTATATTGGTTATATATATAGTAATGGCGTAGTTATTTTTGAAAAATTTTACGAAAATATTAAGACTAAAAAAGTGGCATCGGGTAGTGCAACTTATAGAATGACTATTTCTAACTTTGTTGAGATGACCCAAAAAAGTAAATATGAAATTATTCAGTTAATTAATAGTGATTCTACGGTCGATATCCAAAGAATTTACCATGGCAAAAATATGGACCGTTGGAAGTCTCAAATTGCTGCAGCTATTTATGGAGCTGGTTATCCAACAGCTGTTATCGACTATATCAATAAATTAATTGATGACAAAAAAATCAAGCAACAAAGTACACTTGAGGTGAAACGATGACTTTACAAGAATATTTATTAATGATGTTAGAAGCTGAAAATGCTAAAGTTACCGAATTAATTAAAATTGACAATCATATCTGCTTTACCAAATTGACAATTGCCGATTTAAAAAATATCTTAAAAAATAATTTTCAACCAGTATTACTAAATTCGAAATATAACTTTATAACTGATGGTGAACCAGCAACCATTTATCAAATATTATTATCTTATGGTTTATTTATTAAAAATATTAATCTTAATAATATGTTTTATGGTTTAAATAAATGGCTTATTAAAAATGCAATTGATTATTATGCCGACAAAGGTCATAATTTTACTATAAATATTGATCTTCAACCAAATTATCAGATATATAAAGATCAAAAAGAATCCATTGTTTTAGCTGGCTTTCCAGAATTTACTCAAGAAACTGCTAAACTTTTAGATCAAAAAGTAGCTTTTATTATTAATCCTCCTGAGTAAATAGCATTTTTAGTTTTCTAAGTTATTATTATTAAAAGAAGAAAAAACAATCTTAATCTTTTATTCAATATTTAGGACATTTATGCATACATTACATTAGAGGTGAATAAAATGTCTAATTTTAAAGAAATAGTAACTAAAACAATTGTTGGCAAGGGTCGTAAAACTTCATCAGATAATTACTCTTTAACTCCTGAAAACACCCCTAATACTGTCTTAGGATGTTGGGTAATTAATCATACATTTAGTGGCACCAATAATAAAAATGAAGTTAAAATAAACGGTTCATTCGATATTAATGTTTGGTATTCTTATGATAATGATTCAAAAACGGCTGTTACAACTAGAAATTTTACCTATCAAGATTTAATGCGTTTAAGAGTTAAAGATTTATCTTCTTTATCAAATGATAATGAAATAATTGTTAGAAGTTTAAAACAACCTACTGTGCAAGATGTAAAAATTAAAGGTAATGATGTTTATTTAACAATCGAAAAAGAATTAGGTGTTGAAATAGTAGGTGAAGGAAAGGTTAAAATCGCTATTGAAGATGATGAATTACCTTGGGATGATGTTTATGAAGAAGAACCATCTATTGATGAGGTAAAAGAAGATTATGTCAAAGAAGAAAATTAACATATAAGAAATCTTGTATGTTTTTTTCTCTCTTATCTGTCAACCAATTATGGTTGACAGATAAAAAGTTTTCTGATATATTAGTATCACAAAACAAAGGAGGGAATTGTATGGCAGTTAAAATAAGATTAAAAAGAGGCGGTTCAAAACAAAGACCTTTCTATAGAATTGTTGCTGCTGATTCACGTAGTCCAAGAGATGGTCGTTTTATTGATACAATCGGCACATATAATCCAATTCCAACTGAATATGAAGTAAGTATTGATGAAGAAAAAGCTTTATATTGGTTAAGTAAAGGTGCTGAACCAACTGACACAGTTAAAAATCTACTAAGCAAACAAGGCATAATTAAAAAACATACTGAATCAAAAAAAGAAGGTAAATAATTATGGAATTAAAGGAATTTGCTGAATATTTAGTTAAAAGCATTGCTAAAGAACCAGATATGGTCAAAGTTCAACAATTTGGTGGCGAAGAAGATTCAACGATTTTAGAAATAATTGTTCATGAAAGTGATATGGGAACAGTTATAGGTCATAATGGTAAAATGGCTAGTGCCATTCGTACTCTTATTCAAGCCCACGCTTATATATTAGGCTTACAAAAAGTTAAAATAAATATTGATTCATTTTAATAAAATAGAAGTTAGATCTTCTATTTTTGTTTTCTAATCAATGTAAAATTTCTTTTGTTCCTTGCCTTTATTTAATTGTAATAGTATAATCAAATAAGAAGAAGGATTGATTAAATATGGAAAAACAATACCCAAATCATGTAGCTATCATATTAGATGGCAATAGAAGATGGGCAAGAGAAAAAGGCTTACCACAACTTAAAGGACACCAAAAAGGTTTTACCAATATTCGTGATTTAGCTCCTTACATTATAAATAAAGGAGTTAAAGTCCTAAGTGTTTTTGCTTTTTCAACTGAAAACTTTAAACGTAGTGAAGAAGAAGTAAAATATTTAATGGATATATTTGTTAACTTTTTTAATAATGAATGCAATAAAATACACAAAGAAAATATCAAAGTAGTTTTCTCTGGGCGTCAAGAAAATTTACGAGACGATGTTAAAGCAGCTATGGCTAGTATTACGGAAAAAACTAAAAATAACACAAAAGGTATTTTTAATGTTTGTTTAAATTATGGTGGTCAACAAGAAATAACCGATGCTACTAAAAAAATATGCGAAGATGTAACTGCTGGTAAACTAAACATAAATGATATTAATGAACAATTATTATATAAATATATGTATAATGATTTACCACCTATCGATTTATTAATAAGACCTGGAGCTGAAACAAGAATAAGTAATTTTATGCTTTATCAACTAAGTTATGCTGAAATGTATTTTCCAAGTGTCTATTTTCCTGATTTTTCTCAAGAAGAATTTGAAAAAAGTATTGACATATACAATAACCGCGACCGCCGTTTTGGAGGCAACAGCAAATGAAAACAAGAGTTATAAGCGCCATTGTTGCTATAGCTATTGTTATCCCTCTTTTCCTATTAGGGGGAATACCATTCGCTATTGGTGTGGCTCTAATTTCTGCTTTGGCTTATAAAGAAATAGTTGATTTAAAAAATAGTCATAAATCATATTCTACATTTATAATGATAATTGGCTTTATAGCTTATGAATTAATTGTTTTTAATCGACTTAGAGCTTCATATATTTATAATGGAATATCCTATGCGATGATTGGTATTACTATTTTACTATTACTAATTCCCGCAATTTTTGATAAAAAAGATAAATATACAACTAAAGAAGCTTTTAATTTAATTGGAACAATTATTGTTATAGCTTTATTCTTTAACTTATTAATGCTACTTTGTAACGCTAACAAATGGTTACTGTTATATTTAATTTTAATAGCTGTCATAACTGACACGTTTGCTATGATAATTGGTTGTTTAATTGGCAAACATAAATTAATACCCAATGTTTCTCCTAAAAAATCAGTTGAAGGAAGCATTGCTGGTTCTTTAATAGGAACCATTATTCCCACATTATATTATTACAATGTCGTTACCAGCAATATAAATATCGTCGTTTTGGTTATCATGACTTTAGCTTTATCTCTTTTAGGTCAACTAGGGGATTTATTCTTTAGTAAAATAAAAAGAGAAAATGAGATTAAAGACTTTTCTAATATAATGCCTGGCCATGGCGGTATCTTAGATCGTTTAGATAGCTTGACTTTCATTGTTTATGGCTATATTATAATAATTAACATAGTAAATATGTTTATGTAAAAGGTGATCAAATGAATACAATTATAAATATTATATTGTTTATATTTATTTTAGGTATTTTAGTTTTTGTTCATGAATTAGGACATTTTTTAACTGCTAAAAAAAGTGGTGTTTTTATTCATGAATTTTCAATAGGTATGGGGCCTTTAATCAAGACTATCAAAGGCAAAGATGGTATTAATTATTCAATTCGTGCTTTGCCTATAGGTGGTTATGTTCAAATGGCTGGAGAAATCTATGAAGATGATGATACGAACTCTATACCCAAAGAGAAATTTATGTGTAATCGCCCTTGGTATCAAAGACTCATTATCCTTGTAGCTGGCGTTTTTAACAACTTCCTTTTAGCCATTATCTTATTATTTGTGATTGCTCTTATTTGGGGAGCCCCTTCCTTAAAACCAGTTATTTATAATGTTACAGAAGGTAAACCTGTTGCTAACGCTGGTATCCAAGCGGGGGATATTATAACTGCTGTTAATGGTGATAAAGTAAGTACTTGGGATAAAGCTCAACTCCTATTATTACTTAAAGATAAAGACGATACCTACGATATTACAGTAAAACATGAAGATGGTAGTGAAAATACCTATAGTGTAAAACCCGAAATCGTCAAAGAAGATGGCGTTGAAACTCGTGTGTTTGGTATTGAAATGAAAAATGAGGTTTCTAAAGGCTTTGTGCCTGCTTTCAAATACTCATTTCAAAAATTTGCTAGTACCCTAAATCAAATGTGGTTAACAATTGTTAACTTATTTACTGGTAAAATATCAATAAATGCTTTATCTGGTCCTGTTGGCATCTACTCAGTAGTTGGCGAAACAAGAAAAGCTGGTATTGAAAACATTATTTATTTAGTTGCCGTATTAAGTATTAATTTAGGTATTATGAATATTTTACCAATTCCCGCCCTCGATGGTGGTCATGTCTTATTCTTAATTATTGAACTTCTTACTCGTAAAAAAGTAAATCAGAAAATTGAAGCTATTACTACGACCATTTTCTTTGGCTTATTACTTCTTTTAATGTTATATGTTACAATCCATGATATTATCAGATTATTTTGAGGCAAATTTTGTCAAAAACCCCTTTATATGGTATAATCTTAATGATTAAGGGGTTTTTTTATGTGTGAAAGTGAACAAGAAAATGACATAATAATGTATTTCGCCGATGAAGTAAAAAGGGGAGTTGTTAATCCCCAAATAACTGATTTAGATGATCAAAATGCTAAACACCAATTTGATAATTACATTAATTCCATTTTAAAATTTAATCCTCAAGAATATAAAGCATCTTCGTTTAGTGTAATTCCATACCAAACATTTATCAAATTAATAATTTATATTTTACGACATATTTTTGTTAATATTAATATAGATAATGAACTTAAAGAATTTTTCTCAACCATATCGATTACCTACTCAGATGAAATTTTAAATGGTATCGTTTTAACATATTTAGATGAAAATAATCATTTTCAACACCTTACTAAATTACCAAATATAGATACTACTGGTGGGATAGTTACTTTTATACATGAATTTATTCATTTCCATCTTGCAAAAATCGATATGGATTATAATAAGAAAGCCTTCTACCGCGAAATACTGTCTATTTATGCTGAAAAAGTTGCTCTTCATATCCTAGCTTCCCTAAACGTTGAACCTAATATTATGCGTAAAATAGAAGAAACTAGATTAGAAAGTATCGTATGGCATTATAAAGTTCATCCAAATGAAGTTAATTTGACTATTCAAAATTATTATCAAGCTAAACAACATAGTCAAATACGAAGCTTCCAAGAATATATCAATAAAGCCGAAGAAACTATTCCTTGGATAAAACATCCGCAAACAATTGAATATGCTAAACAGTATAAAAGTAATTTAGCGGCTGGCTATGGGTTAGGATACTTATATGCTGAATCCTTATTACAATATTATATTGCCAATGACATAGGCGCTCAAGCTCGCATTGGGCAAGTGTTAAAAGGGGAATTAAAGCTTCAATCTTTATTAGATTACTACAATATTAATGCTGCCAATGAGCAATTATATGATAATGTATCTTTGAAATTAAATGCTCTTCGCCCTAAACATTAGTCCTCGTAATTTTAATATTTTTTTTAAAAAAGTATTGTCAAATTAAGGCTGTTATGTTATATTTAATTTGCTTACTTTTTTTATGGCGCTGTAGCTCAGTTGGCTAGAGCATCCGGTTCATACCCGGCAGGTCGTGTGTTCGAATCACACCGGCGCTACCATTT
>CANRLI010000042.1 GCA_947631475.1 uncultured Bacilli bacterium
TCAGTTATTTTATATTCGTCTAATTCGTCGTTATACTCATATTGAGTTAATTTTTCTATATCATCTTTATTTAATAATCTAACTTTATAACCGTATACCTCTACTAAGTTATCTTCCCCAAGTTCTTTAAGATACTCATTTTCTAAGTAATTACGTAAAGTACTTATCTCATAAACAGTATCTAAAGTATTAATAATCTTTTCATCATATAAATACATTACTCCACTATTAATCAAAGTTACGTAATCACTTTTCTCATCAGAATCATACATTACATACCAATCACTATCATTAAATTCCACTAAATCTCCAGCTTTATATTTAAGGTATGTATCCTTACTATTACTAAAGATATTTTTAATATCACTATTATCCTTCGATAACAACTTATAACCAAATATAATGCCTAAGCCAATAATAATTAAAATAATTATACATATGATAATTTTTTTCATATACACCTCTACTAATATTCTTTACGTTCAATAATCTCCTTAAAAGTATCATCTATTGTACGCATTTTATTATGTAGTAAGTTTGCTAATTGCTCTAAATCAATGTTTTTCATATTTGTTAAAACACATTTAATCTTATCATTTGAAACTACTACTTTAACAATACTACCAGCACTATTAATTGTTCTAACTACCGTCTTTATATCTTTTAAATTTAATTCTTCAGCTTTCTTTCCAACTTCTTCATATATTAATGAAGTACCTGAAATATAAAAATAATTAGGTATAACTTTTCTTTGAACAACTGGTTCCGGTGCTGCTTTTTCTTCATTAACCTCTTTTATTGCTTCTTTTAACATTTCTTTGATAACATCTTTAATATCTTCATCTGGCTTATCTTTAACAACACTCTTTGTTAGTGATTCTTGAACCTTTTCAGCCACATCATCTAAAGGTTTCATCTTGTCACTTTCATCTTCAACTTTGCTTTCTTGAGCATCTTGTGTTTCTTCAACTTCTTTTTGTGCTTCTGCAGCACTCTTCATAGCTGGCATAGCTACCATCATATCTTCATTACTTTCTTCATGGTTGTCCATGTTATCTTCTTTTTTATCTACAACTTCATCACTTTTTACTTCATCATCCTTGGTCTCTTCCGGTTTATTTAAAACTTCTTCTTCACTACTTTTTTCAGTGTCATCTTGAGATGTTTCAGCTTTTGCTTCAACTATTTTCTCAGCAATAAGTGATTTTTCACCATTTTCCTCATTAACCTCTACAGCCTGTGTTTCCATCTCAACTTTATCTTCGCTATTATTTCTTAATAATTCATATAAACCAATTCCACACAATACTAAACCTATTAAAGGACAAACGAATATTATCTTGTTAGTTTTAAACGTTTGCACAGATGTCACATCTCTATTATGATAATAAAGAGATAGCTTATCATTTTCCTTAATTTGATCCTTATAATAAAACTCATACTCATAAGATTGATTATCTACATCATATACAACCGTAACTTTATTTTTTCCTGTTCCATCACTATCGTTTTCAACTTTTATAACAGTAGCTTCTGTCTTAATTAAATCTCTTTCCGTATTAACTATATATATACAAACTACTAAAGATAAAACAAGTAAAATCCCTACAACTAAGAATAATACACTCCTTATATTAATTTCTCTATCTGACATAATAAACACCTCTTTATTATTCTATTGAAATTATAACATAAACACTTCACAAAAAAAAGTAGCTTTTAATAAGCTACCATAGATAACATTACATATTCTCCATCTTTAATAAGATAAGATATTTTTAGATTATAAACAACCAAATCCTGTGGATAAGATATTGCTTCACTTTTAAAATATTCATCAGTATTTTGAAACCTATCAACGCCCAAACAATCAATAATCAAATTATATTCATTATCTTTTTTCTCAATTTTTTGAGCTTTTAATACTATATTAGATACCTCGGTCTGTGTACTAATAATACCATACAAAACATTATCCTTTAATCCATCTTCATAACCTAAAATTGAAAAATCATAAGTATCAGATATTTCTTCACCAAATAATTGTTGATAATAATCTTTAAAATAATCAAAATTTACACCATAAGAACCATCTTGTCTATCACCTGTAGGTGTTACATTAGCATTTATTTTATTAATATCATAATGTTTAGTTAATAAGTAATACCAACATAATTGCACTTTCATTTCGTTATTTAATAAATTATCATTATTTCTTTGACTATCCGCAACTAAAGAATCATCATCTGTTAAATTAATATACAATAAAGCTTGGGTAAAATCCTCTAAACTTTTATTAGCTTTCATTTTATCAAAAACAAAGTCAGAATTATCAACACTTTTACTACTTGGCTCACTTTCTTGATTATCTTTTAAAGCAAAAGACTTTTGAAAATCTTTTTCGTTATTAGTAAAATACCAACCTAACATTCCTACTACGACAATAACAAGAATAAATACCAGTATTTTAAATATATTATTATTTTCCATTAAGTCATAATCCTTTCAAAAAGTATCTTATATAAAAAGTATATCATAATATAAAAAGAAAATACCTAAAAAATAGGTATTCCTTTTTTATTTCTTTACAGCAAGGCCAAGTTCATCTAATTGTTCTTGCCCTACCTCACTTGGTGCTTCACACATTAAGTCAGTAGCTGATGCTGTTTTTGGGAAAGCAATTACATCACGAATATTATCCGTTCCCGCAAGCAACATTGTAAGTCTATCCAAACCTAAGGCAAATCCTCCATGTGGTGGACAACCATATTTTAACGCCTCAACAAAAAAGCCAAATTTTTCTTGAATATCCCTTTCTGTCAACTCTAAAGCTTTAAACATAATTTTTTGTACTTTTTCATCATGAATACGAATAGATCCACCACCAGCTTCATATCCATTAATTACAATGTCATAAGCTTTACTATAACAATGAGCTTTATCTGTTAATAACTTGTCAACATCTTCATCTTTAGGTGCTGTAAATGGATGATGACATGCCACATAACGGCCTTCTTCTTCACTCCACTCAAAGCTTGGGAAATCCACTACCCATAATAACTTATAATCATCTTGACTAATTAATTGTAAATCGCGAGCTAGTTTACATCTTAAAGCACCTAAAGCTGTTTTAACAATTTTGTAGCCACCACTTATTATTAAAACTAAATCATTATTATTTACAGCTAATTTTTCTTTAATTTCATTTATTTCTTTGTCACTTAATACTTTCACAATTGAACCATTAATTTCACTTTGAAATTTAATATATGCTAGTCCAGTAGCTTTATAAGTTTTAACGAAATCTGTTAATTTATCTAAATCTTTCCTTGAATATTTATCCGCAGCATCTTTAACAACTATCGCGTTAATAATGCCCCCTTCAGCAATGACATTTTTAAAAACAGTAAATTCGGTATTTATAAAACAATCCGTAATATCACTAATTTCCATACCAAACCTTAAATCTGGTTTATCAGAACCATACTTACTAATTGCTTCATCATATTTCATTCTCATCAAAGGAAGTTTAATATCAATACCTTTAACTTCTTTAAAAATATTAGCTATCAATTTTTCGCCCAAATCCATTACTTCATCTTCATTAACAAAAGACATTTCAACATCAATCTGCGTAAATTCAGGTTGACGATCAGCACGTAAATCTTCATCTCTAAAACATTTAGCAATTTGATAATATCTTTCGAATCCAGATACCATTAATAATTGTTTAAAAATTTGGGGAGATTGAGGCAAAGCATAAAACTTACCCTTATTTACACGACTTGGAACTAAATAATCTCGTGCTCCTTCAGGAGTAGATTTGCATAATATTGGTGTCTCAACTTCCAAGAAATCTAAATTATTTAAAAACTTTCTTGTTGCAAAAGTAATATTATTTCTTAAAACAAAATTATTTTTTAAAGATTCTCTTCTTAAATCTAAATAACGATATTTTAGTCTAGTATCTTCTAAAGCATTAGTATCATCAGATATAGTAAAAGGTATTTCTCTAGAAGTGTTGATAAGTTCTAAATTATTAACATCGACTTCAATATCACCCGTCGCTAAGTTTTTATTTTTATTTTCTCTTTCTACTATGCGACCAGTAACTTTAATAACATATTCATTTTTTAAAGAATTTGCTAAATCATAATAAGCACTTTCTGGCTTTACTACTACTTGTATGATACCTAATCTATTTCTTAAATCAATAAAAATCAAACCACCTAAATTTCTTACTTTTGAAACCCAGCCATTTAAAATGACCTCTTCCCCAACATTGTTAATACTATAATTTTTATACTTTTCCATCTTCTTCACCTTCCTAAAATAAAAACAGTTAATCATCCTCTAAGGGACGAATAACTGTTAAATCCGCGGTACCACCCAAATTACTATGTTAAACATAATCGCTTTTTTGATAACGGGTTAAACCCGGACTAAGATTAATTAGTCAACTCCTGAGTGTCTTCTTATATAAAAATATATTAGCTTTCACCAATCACTAATTCTCTACAATATCATTTATATAATACTCTTCTCAATCAACATTTCTAACGCTATTTTATATCCAATTATGGCAATTGTCAATTTATAATTACTAGACTCTTGACTATTCAAAACAACTACTCGTCATCATCATAATAATAGTCATCCTCTTCTAACTCTTCCTCTTCAAAATTAAAAGAATCATACTCACCAGTATCAACCAAATCCTTCTGCCATTTTTCTAAGTCAGTCATTTCATCTTCAGATTCATCAAACTGATTTTTATCAATAAAATATTCCAAACAATTATCTAAAAAACTAACTTTCTTTTGCTTATTTTTATTATTATCATTAAACAATCCCATACAACCTCCTATATAGTTTTATTTTCTAACTAGCTCAGTGATATCCAAATAAAAATTTTAAATGACATATGGCATTCGCGACTAGCGATAGTCAATGTGTAATGTTTTATTTAATATTTTTCATATTTATTTAAATTTTTACTTGAATCAGGATAAATTTCTTTTTCCCATTTTTTATTGCGCAATCTATATCCAAATTTATGCATAATAGATCTTTCTAACAACTTATTAAAAGGAATTTTTTCTAATTTTAAAAAACCATAATTCCATTGTTCATCATAATTTATAATGTCATATATAAAATGTTTGCCATATCCATATTTTTTTAAAATATTATAAAACGGAAATAAATACACAAAAAATCCCTTTATAAAATTAACAACTTTATTAAAAAAATCCCATAAAGTCAATATAAATCCTAATATGCCAAATAATTCAGAAAATCCTCCACAACCTCCCCCAACTATTAAGGTGTTAATTGTTAATTTATTGTTTTTAACAATTCTATAATAATCATCAAAAGATAATTCAGTAAAATTTATATCTAAATCCAATTTATTATTTTTTTTAGCTAAGTAATATAAATATAATTTTTTACATTCAAGGTCGTACTCGCATTCATAAAACATACATTGTTTGTTGTATTTTTCTTTTAAATAATTGGACATTCCTGCCAAATCATTATACTTTTTACTCTCATATTTTAATTTAATTACATTTTTGATAAAGTTTTCTTCATTTCTTACTATTATATTTATTTCCATAATTAATCCTTTTCAATCTATTAATATGCTGATATAGTTCAATTTTATTTATGTTCTTAGAAAAATCTAATAGTACTATTCTCATATACTTTACCTCTACTTCTTTTCAATCTTTTTTTACGTATGTTTTAAAACTTTCCGTTAATTCCTTGAATTATCACTTTCTAATACAACTCCATCTAAGTCAAGAATACTTGTAAAATACTTTTCTGTTTCTTCATCCCAACCACTTTATTATTGCCTTATTAAATAATTTATTTACTAAATGCATTTTACCTCAATCATAAAATTACCTAAACCAATTATGTCAAACATTTGTTATTTAAACAAAGCCTTCATTTATATTATTCAACATTATCGTTTCCTAAAAAAACGACATTTAGGATAATTACTACAGCCAATAAATGATCCATATTTACCATTTTTAATTAATAAAGCTCCACCACATTTTGGACATATCATTTCATCTACTTTTTTATTGTCATCTTTTATTTTAGTTTTAATATTTTCAATATGCTTTTTTCTTATTTTTTTATCTTTTATATTAAGCTCATTTAGTTTATTTGCTATTGTGCTAATATCTATATCTAGTATTTCATTATTATATTTCTTAATAGTATTTACTAACAAATCTAATTGAATAACTGGTATATTACTTGTTACTCTTACTTTAGCTCTATTAGATAAAACTATAATAGATATAAATTTATTTTCACTAATATTTAATACGTCACTTAAAACTTTTAAATGACCATAGTTTTGATAAATAGGATTTTTAAAATAATATTTTTTTTTACCAAAATATTGAACCCAATTTTCACTATGTTCTTTACCAATTATTAATCCACCATAATTTTTAGTTTCAATTACAAAAATACCATACTTAGATATTACTATATGATCAATTTGATGAGTGGTTTCATTACTACATATCATTATATTATTTAAAACAATATAATCTTTTCTAGATAATTTCCATAATTCTGTTTTAACCCAAAATTCACCCATAATACCAACAATTTTAGAATAAAAAACTACACACATAATTGCCAGTACTACTAAACCGATAAATATTGGATTAGCAAAAAATACTTCTATAACAGTATTCACTAATTCATTCATAAACCTTTTACTCCTAATTAGATAATTATAACTAAACATCCAAATATCAAGCGTTGCTATTAAAAATTTACTCAAATTATATATCTTTATATATTGGGGATTATCTATGATAATAAATTAAAGATAATATTATTACATTCTTCTTTAAATTCCCTTTCAATACAATGAAATTCATTTTTAATTTATCTACATTACTTTCAGAAAATTTTCATTTACCAATCATATTTACTCCTATTACTCTTTACTTACCACTTAATGAAAATATGCTTGAAGATATTAAATTGATACTTAAAAAAATCAGTATTGTAATCAAAATAATTTCTATAATTTCAGCTTTTTTATTTTTCATACTATTTATTTTTACATTCATTTCCAATAATATTTCAATATGTTTTTTATCAATCATGTAGCAAATTTTTATGGCTTTAGAGCTGTTATTGGCACTACATATATTCCATCTGGTCTTTTATAAGCATAATCAATCATCCCACTAATTACACACATAAACCTAGGTTGAATCTCACAACATTTTGAAAACTTAAGTAAACTATTAACAGCTTCATCTATTTTACCGACGCCTAATTTAATTTCTATTGCACCATAAGTTCCATCTCTTAATTCAACAATAGCATCTACTTCATCTCCTGTATTATTATCATGGAAATGATAAATATGACCTCCTAAATATTCTATATATATTCGTAAATCTCTAACTACTAAGGATTCAAACATAAATCCAAATAATTCTAAATCATTAATCAATTGTTCTTGCTTAAGTCCCAAAACTGAACAAGCCAATGATGGATCAACAAAATGTCTTTTGGCAGTTTTACCAACCCTTACACTTGAACGTATTTTTTCTGAAAAAGGTAACTGATCCTGAATCAAATGAATATTATTTAAAATATTTAAATAATCAGCTACAGTATTTCTAGTTATTCTATATTGTTCTTCAGTTGTATAGTCCTCAATATCACTTACTAATTTTTCGTTAGTTGCTAACGTAGTCTCATTTCTAGCTAATGATCTTAATAACATTCTCATTTTTTCTTTATCCCTAGTGACACCATCATAATTAATATCATGGTCTAAAACATCTTGAATATAACTTTCAGGTAATCTATAATAATTTTTACTATCATACTTTAAACTAGCTGGCCATCCACCTCTAATAATTAAATCAGCATACTTTTGAATGGATGGTTTATTTCTTAAATTTACAGCTATATCCTTATTTTCAAATAAATCCGAAAGAGATACTATTCCTTCAGAATCACCAGATTCATATAAAGACATAGTATACATATTTAATTTACAAATTCTTCCCGCTCCGGAATGAAATATTTTATCTGGTCTGACAGGGACTGATGATCCAGTTAAGATAAATTTACCGCTATTTCCATCTTCATCACATTTAGTTCTAACATCATCCCATATTTGTTCAATAGATTGCCACTCATCAATTAATTCAGGAAACTCATTTGTATATATTAAATCTCTATTTATTAAAGCTTTCTGATAATCAGAATTAGGGTTATCAGACTTTGTTAACAAAACTGACGAATTAGCATGATTTAAAGCTGTCCAAGTTTTTCCACAATACTTCGGTCCTTCAATACTTACTGCACCAAATATTTGCAACAATTCATCTATTTCATCATCAACTAATCTTTTAGTATAATTTTCTTTCGTTAAAGACATAATCATTCCTCCTATGATTAATATACCATATTATATAACATCAAGCAATCTTTATTGTGCATTTAGCACAATTTTTGTTGTGCAAACAGCAGAAACTTTATTGTGCATTTTACACTATATCTATTAAATATTTAATAATTTTTTTTAACCCTTTAATATACTATCAATTACTTCTTTATATTTACTATCATTTATTTGTTTTTCCAATTCTTCTAATAATACAACTGCATTTTTAGCAATTTCTTTATCATTTTCTACTAATAATGTAGATAGTTCATCACATCTTTTTTTATTATCCTTAATGTATTTATTATTAATATCATAAATCATATATTTTTTCACAATATGCATACCATTTTTCATATTTTTTAAAAATAAACTTATGTTTATTAAATTTACATATGTACAACAATCAATAAAATTTAAGTCAAATTGACTTTCATCCATTTTCAACCTTTTTCTAAGATAATTTAAATACATATATTTTATTAAAATCATTGTATATTTTAAATTGATTAATAAATGTTTTTTACATTTTATTGTACTTGATAAATAAGATAATAATTCTTTCATGCTACATGGATGAATTACTTTACACAAATATTTATAAATATAATTAAAATCTTTTTTATCAAAAAAGTCAGTAAATAAATGGTCACAATTATCTTCCAATAATTTTCTTAATTGTCCTGGTGACATATCTAAACCAATTTCTAATTTTGCATTATAAGAAGTAATTATAATATATATTATATTTTCATACAAAGTTCTTAATATAGTAGCAGCATTGAATAAATCCTCAAAACATATTAACTGATTAACCAATTTAAAATCACTTATTATTTTTTCATATATTCTTTTTGACTTATTATATTTACTTATTTTTTTAAACTCAAATGTTTCCATTTCATCTATAAATACAAAGTGTGCACACTCTAAAAAAGCAACACATTTTTTACAATCATTAATTTCTTTTAAATATAAATTTGTATCCATAATAATACCTTCTTTTTATTATTATAACAAAAAACTAGATTTCTCTAGTTTAATCACAACTCATTCATTCCTGG
>CANRLI010000043.1 GCA_947631475.1 uncultured Bacilli bacterium
TCAGGTGAAGAATTTATTGAGTTTACAACGGCATTAAATATTAAAGTAAAAATATTTGAAGATGGTTTAATTGTTTTAAATAGTAATAAAATAAGCGAAGAAACTTTATTAGCAGATTTAAATCATCTTACTGATTATTATGAAACTAAGTTATCGCCAGCTTTAAGTTATTTATTTAGTTTAGGAGCTCCTGTTCCAAAAGAATTAGCTAGTATTGAAACAATATATCCTTATTTTATTGTTTGTGATAATGCAACAAATGAAGAAATTGCTCAATTGTTAACAAGAACAGAAAAACAAAAATATTTTGAATTTAAAAATAGTAAATATGAAGTAACCAGAGGAGATAAATATTATTTTATTAATAATAAAAAACAATCTGATGAAAATATTGAAAGATATATTGAGGAACAAATATTTATTAGAGAATTTAAAGGTCAACTACATAGATATTTAAATATTCATCGTATTATCTGGGAAAAAATTGATGCTGTTAAAGAAAATGCGAACGTTAAGGGATCAGATATTGTTAAATTTAATAGTAAGTTAGAAGGATATGCTAAAACTATAAATCTTATTGATGGAAGAATTAATCAAATGGGTACTTACATTTCTACTAGAGAAAAAATTGCTAAAAGCGATCAAGAATTGGCCGAATTCTTAGCTATTTCTGGCTATCGATATGAAACATTACAAGATACATTAGATTATATTAAATACTTGTGGACAATGACTAAGAATTATGTAACAGCAGCGCAAAGCTTATTTGATGGTCTTAAGGCCGATGTTACTAGTAAATCAGTAGAAAGCTTAACTATTGTTACATCAATGAGCGCTGGGGCAGCGATTATTGGGTTACTAACAGAAACTGCTCCTGAGTTTACTATTTTTGGTGTAATATATTTCTTTGTTCTAGCATTTATTGGCTGGGGTTCAACCAAGTTACTTAGTACAATTGCTAGTCACAGAAAGTATGAAATATCAGATATAGAATATGAAAAAGATATTAAATAAAAAATTTTTTTCATAAAAATTAAAGCTTAATTAATTATATTTGCTATAAAGATAGTTTATAAATTTATTTATTCATATATACAAATTATTCAAAAAAGAAAAATAGAAATTATTGTTATAATAGTTTCTTTTTTTTATCTTGTGGTTATAATAGTAATATAATTTATGTGGTATAATACGATTACTTAAGGAGGAATATTATGGATCCCGTTATA
The DNA here is from genome assembly GCA_947631475.1 of uncultured Bacilli bacterium. Classification (GTDB taxonomy): domain Bacteria; phylum Bacillota_I; class Bacilli_A; order RF39; family UBA660; genus Coprovivens. The sequence continues at coordinate 1,230 of CANRLI010000043.1, forward strand.
TTTACGATTGGTAATTTTAGTGTTAGATGGTATTCTGTATTAATTTTATTGGGTATTATTCTGGGGTATTTTTTAGCTGTTAAAGAGGCTAGAAAATTTAATATATCCAGTGATTTAGTTTTAGACGTCGCTTTTTGGGTAATTATTTTTGGTATTATAGGGGCTAGAGTTTATTATGTTTTGTTTAATTTTAATTTATATAAAGATAATTTAGTTGATATATTTAAAATATGGAATGGTGGTTTGGCGATTCATGGAGGAATTATTTTCGGCTTTATAACTTTGGTTATTTATTGCAAAATAAAAAAAGTAAGTATTTTTAGAATGACTGATATTATAGTACCATCATTAATATTAGCTCAAGCCATTGGTAGATGGGGTAATTTCTTTAATTCGGAGGCTCATGGTCCAGTTACAACATTTGAAAATTTAAAGAGTTTATTTATTCCCAATTTTATTATTGAGGGAATGAAAATTAATGATATTTATTATCATCCAACCTTTTTTTATGAATCATTATGGTGTTTGATAGGATTTGTAGTGATAATTTTAATAAGAAAATTTTATAAATATTTAAAGGTTGGACAATTAACTTGTGTTTATTTGATGTGGTATAGTGTTGGAAGAGTCTTTATTGAATCATTAAGGACAGATTCTTTAATGTTTATGGGATATAAAGTAGCACAATTGGTATCAGTTGGTTGTTTTGCAATAGGTTTTATGGGATTTGTGTATTTGTGTTTTAATCGGTTAAAGAAGGGACTTTATTATAATCGTTAAAGTTATTATAGTTATGAGTAGGTGGTAAATGATGTATGATAATCCGTTAGTTATGGCATATATGGGTGATACAATATATGAACAATATATAAGAGAGTTTTTGATTAGAAAAGGTCTTTGTAAAATTGGTGAATTACAAAAAAGTAGTTTAGATTATGTAAGTGCTAAAAGTCAAAGAAAACACTTAGAAAGACTAATTAATAATAATTTTTTAACAGCTGAAGAATTAGAAATCGTTAAGTGGGGACGAAATGCTAAAGGAACTAAAAATAAAAGTACAGACATAGTAACGTATCGTTTAGCGACGGGCTTAGAAACGTTAATTGGCAAATTGTATTTTACTGATAAAAAGGAAAGAATTAAAGAAATTATGGATTATATTGTAGGTGAATTATGAAAGTATTTGGGAAAAATGTTTTTAATGAGTTAAAGGATAATGTTAAAGTTATTAAAAAGATTTACTTAGCTAATAATTTTAATGATAAGGATATTATAAAATTTATAAAAGATAATAAAATAAGTTATTCAATAATGGATATTCATAAAATGGATGGGATGGTTGAAGGCAAGCACCAAGGAATAATTATAGTTATAGATGATTATGAATATGTTGACTATCAAACGATGCTAAATGATAATATTGTTGTTATGTTAGATCATTTGGAGGATCCACATAATTTTGGAGCAATTATCAGAACTTGTGAAGCAGCTGGTATTAAATCAATTATTATACCTAAAGATCGAAGTGTAAGTGTAACTGAAACGGTTATGCGTACAAGTAGTGGGGCATTAGAACATGTAAATATAGCGGTTGTTAACAATTTGGTTAATGTTATTAATGATTTTAAAGATAATGGATATTTTGTATATGCCGCAGATATGGATGGAGAGAATTATAAAAATGTTTCTTATGCATCTAAGGTTTTACTTGTTATAGGTAGTGAAGGTAATGGAGTGGGACGTTTAGTTAAGCAAAATTGTGATGTTATCTTGGCTATCCCACAATATGGTCATGTTAATAGTTTAAATGCTTCCGTAGCTGCCGCAATTTTAATATATGGAATAGTTAACAAATAGAGGTAGACAATGAATTATGATGAATTAAATGATAACGAATTAATAAGTATGATTCATGAATCATCAGAAGAAGCACGAGATATTTTATTTGAAAAATATCGATATATTATTGATATAGAAGTAAAAAAGTATGCTAATATGGCAAAAATATTAGGATATGATTATAATGATTTGATACAAGATGCTTTAGTAGGCTTTACTGATGCTATAAATAGCTATCGTGATGATAAATTAACAGCGTTAGCTAGTTTTATTACCTTGTGTGTTGATCGCAAATTACAGGTTTCTATTATCAAAGCTGGTCGTTTAAAAAATAAATTAATAACTGAATCATTAAGCTTAGAACACGTGTATAGTAGTTATGCATCGCCTTTAAAAGATCTATTAAGTGATAATTCTTTAAATGATCCATTAGAAAACATTTTAAAAGAAGAAAATCTTCAAGAACTTATGATAGATATTAGAAACTCCTTGTCTGATAGTGAATATGAAGTTTATTCATTGATGATAAATGGATTAAAATATGATGAAATAGCTACTTTATTAGATAAGAATTTAAAACAAATTGATAATACTATTCAAAGAGTTAGAACTAAAATTAAAAAGATTTTAGCTGAAAGATAGAAAGTTGTTACTTTTTATCTTGTTTTTTGTAGAGGAATATGCTATATTTTAATTGAACACGAAAAGGTGTTTTTTTAATACAATAAATTATGAGGTGGGCTTATGGCAAAGAAGAAAACAATAAAAGATGTTGATGAAGAAAAAATAACGAAAAAAAAGGCAAAAGTAAAACAAGATGAAGTTGTTGATGAAAAAGAAAATAAAAAAATAAAAAAAGCTCTTAAAGATGATAGTAACGACTCAAAAGATGATGAATATGAAGAAGTCTTAGAATATGAAGAAGAAACAGATGAAGATTATAGTGTTGCTAAAAAAGGTAAGAAAGCTAAGAAAAAGGAAGGCTATTTTGATTTAATTGGTAAAGAATTAAAGAAAGTAGTATGGCCTAAATTCTCTGAAATAATTAAATATTCTTTAGCAGTTATTATTTTTTGTGTTCTGCTATGCTTATTCTTTGAAGGAATTAATTTACTAGCAGCATTTATTAAGGAGTTGTTTTCATAATGGAAAAAGAATGGTACGTGGTTAATACATATAGTGGACATGAATCTAAAGTAAAAGAAAAACTAGAACAAAGAGCAATTTCCATGGGAATGCAAGATAATATATTTCGTGTTATTATTCCAGAGACTACTGAAGTTGAAGTTAAAGATGGGGTAAAAAAAGAAAAAGTTAAGAAAATGTTTCCTGGGTATGTTTTAGTAGAAATGATTATGTCTGATGAAGCTTGGTATATTGTACGTAATACGCCTGGAGTTACTGGCTTTATTGGTTCTTCTGGGCATAAAGCTAAACCTACTCCTTTGCTTCCCCAAGAAATAGATCGTATTTTAGCTTCAATGGGTATGAGCCGAGTTAATATTGAATCTGAAATGGCTGTTGGTGATAAGGTTACAATAGTTGATGGTCCATTTAAAGGAATGAATGGAACGGTTGATAGTATTGACAGTGAAAATAATAGATTAAATATTTTAATAGATTTGTTTGGACAAGAAACACCTGTTGAGGTAGAACTATTCCAAGTTAATAAATTGCAATAAAATACTTTTAAAAAAGTATTTTTTTGATGTCAAATGTTTTAACAAAGATAAAAATCATTTTGTTTAAAAAATATAAACTATTACTAAAGTTATATGTAATATTTTAGTTAATATATATAATATTATTAAAGGAAGATAATACTTGCAATTCTTTGAATTGTATGTTAGTATCTTAGGTGCAATTGTGTTTTTCACAATTTGTTGAAGTGGGAGGGAATAAGCGGATTGCCTTTGACCACTTTCGCGAAAAAAATTTTTTAGGAGGTGTTTTTCGTGGCAAAAGAAGCCGTAAAGAAAATTAAGTTACAAATTCCTGCTGGAAAAGCAACACCAGCTCCACCAGTTGGTACTGTATTAGGTCCTGCAGGTATTAATTTACAAGAATTTTGTACTAAATTTAATGATGCAACTAAAGATAAAATGGGAGATATTATTCCTGTTGAAATAAGTCTTTATGAAGATAGAACATTTGATTTTGTTCTTAAGACTGCCCCTGCTGGATTCTTAATTAAGAAAGCAGCTAAAATCCAAAAAGGAAGTAAAAAAGGAGCAAATGAAGTAGTTGCAACAATTACAATCGATGACTTAAGACAAATAGCTGAAACTAAGTTACCTGATTTAAATGCTTATGATGTTGAATCAGCAATGAAAATTGTTGAAGGTACTGCTAGAAATATGGGTGTAGCTGTTAAAGGCTTAAATGATCAAGAATTAGCAGAACAACAAAAAGAAGCTGAAGAAGAGGCAATTAAAGAAGCTAAAAGGGAAGCTGAACTTGCTAAAATGGAAGAAGAAGCAAATGAAGCTCACGAAGTTGAAGTTATCAGTGAAAAAACTGAAGAAGAAACAACTGAAGAATAATTTTAATTTATTATATTTAATTATAAAAAATCCGCTAATAAACCACAATTAGGAGGTAATAATATGAAAAAGTTAGGCAAGAAGTATGTGGAAGCTTCTAAAAAAGTAGATAAGAATAATCTTTATACTAAAGAAGAAGCAATTAAATTAGTTAAAGAAACTTCTATTACTAGTTTTGATGCGACAGTTGAAGTTGCTTTAAATTTAAATCTTGATACTAAAAAAGCTGATCAACAATTGAGAGGATCTATGGTATTACCTAATGGTACAGGTAAATCTAAAAAAGTTTTAGTTATTGCTAAAGGTGAAGCTGCTGAAGCTGCTAGAAATGCTGGTGCTGATTATGTTGGGGATACTGATATGATAGAAAAAATCGAAAAAGAAAATTGGTTTGACTATGATGTTATAGTAGCAGCCCCTGATATGATGGCTCAATTAGGTAAAATTGGCCGTGTTTTAGGACCAAAAGGATTAATGCCTAATCCTAAAACTGGTACTGTAACTATGGATACTGCTAAAGCAGTTAATGACATTAAAAAAGGAATGGTTGAATATAAAACTGATTCTTATGGAAATGTTCATACTGTTATTGGTAAAGTATCATTTGATGAAAGTAAATTATTAGAAAATCTTAACTATGTTGTAAGTACAATTGCAAAAGCAAAACCAACAGCAGTTAAGGGTAAATATATTAATAATATTTCTATTTCTAGTACAATGGGTCCTGGTATTAAAGTTGATCAAAATTCTTTTGACATTTAATTAGTAGTAGAATATAATAATAATTGTTAAAAAAGTGACTCCAAAGACCGCAAGTGTAAAAGTAAATCTTGCCGAGGAAAGACTTAAGATAACATTAGTTTTAATGTGAATTTTAGCTTTCCTTTGGAGGAAAGCTTTTTAAATATCCTTAAAGGAGGGAAAAAATGGCAAGTGCAAAGATTTTAGAAAACAAAAAAGCTATAGTTGAAGATATTAAATCTAATATTCAAAATAGTGAATCTGTAATAATTTTTACTTACCAAGGATTGACTGTGTCTGAACTTAGCGAACTAAGAAGAGAACTAAAAAAATCTGATAGTGAAGTAAAAATTTACAAGAATACACTATTAAAAAGAGCATTAGATGATTTAAAAATCGACTTAGATGGTTTCTTGGAAGGACCAAATGCAATGTTGTTTGGTAAAGATTTACTTGAACCAATTAAAGTTGTATCTAAATTTGCTAAAGAACATGAGAAAGCAAATATCACTGTTGGTATTATAAGTGGAGCTAAAGCAGATTTAGATGTTATTAAAGAGTATGCATCAATTCCATCAAGAGAAGGATTACTTACAATGCTTGCTGGTGGTATGATTCAATATGTTAGAGATTTAGCTGTTGGATTAAATATGTATGCTGAACAATTAGAAAAATAATTTTGTAATAAAGAAAGGAAATGAGAAAAATGGCAAAATTAACAAAAGATGAATTTATAAGTGCTTTAAAAGAAATGACTATTCTTGAAGTTAAAGAATTAGTAGATGCAATGAAAGAAGAATTTGGAGTAGATCCAAGTGCAGTAGCAGTAGCTGCTCCAACTGCTGGAGGAGCAGTAGCAGAAGAAGATAATGCTGCAAAAACTGTAGTATTAAAAGAAGCTGGTGCAACTAAGATGCAAGTAATTAAATTATTAAAGGAAATTACTGGTTTAGGATTAGTTGAAGCTAAAGCATTAGCTGATAATGGTGGAAACGTTAAAGAAAACGTTCCTGCTAAAGAAGCTGAAGAAATTAAAGCACAATTAGAAGAAGCTGGCGCAACTGTAGAATTAGCTTAATCAATTAAAGATAAGTTGTAATTTTATTTAAAGTTTATATAATTAATTATTGAGACATATCAGAAGAACAAAACTGATTTCTAAAAGATTATATTAGTAATATTCCTTTTTCTAAATATGTAGGGAAAGTAGAGGTAGAAATAAATGGCTAAGTTATACTTTCGTTATGGAGCAATGAACTGCGGTAAGACAACGTCTTTGCTTCAAGTTGCTCACAATTATGAAGAAAGAGGAATGAATATTCTTTTGGTTAAGCCGGAAGTTGATACTAAAGGTAATAATGAAGTCGTGAGTCGTCTAGGTGTTAGTAGGAAAGTCGATATTCTATTAAAATCGAATGATAGTATTGTATCTTATATAAAAGAAATTCCAAATGCCATAATAGTAGATGAAGCGCAATTTCTTACAGCAACGCAAGTAGACGAATTATATAACATTACTAAAATATATAATATACCGGTTTTGTGCTATGGATTACGAACTGATTTTCAGATGAAAGGATTTTCTGGTTCGACAAGATTGCTTGAGATAGCTGATGATATCGAAGAATTAAAAACTATTTGTAGATGTGGAAAGAAAGCTACGCAAAATTTAAGAATCATAAATGGTGTTCCTACTTTTTCTGGAAATCAAATAGAGATAGATAATCAAGCTAATGTTAAGTATGAAAGTGTTTGTGGAGAATGTTATTTAAAGTACAAGAATGAAAAAAATATGACTTTATGTTTAACAAAAAAATAATAAAGGAAGAATTTAATGCAATTACTTAGAATCTTGAAGATAAAATGTCACAAGATTATTTGATAAATTTGATAGAATAAATTAGATAAGTTTACTTATCTTTTTTCTTTGAATAAAGAAATGTGGAAAACTAATATTTTTTGTATTATAATTAAAATATGAGTTGGGGGCATAAAAATGAATTTGAATAATAAAGGTTTTGGCTTGAAAGAAATGATTATATATACATGTTTACTAATTTTGTTATTAGTTTTTGTATCTTTATCAATTGATTCATTTTATAAAAGCAATTCGGTAGAAAAGGACAACTCAAAGGAAAATCAAGCAGCTGAACTTTATCATGTTGATTTTGAATATTATAGAAATTTAGAGGAAACATTAAGATTAACTACGAAACGATATCTGGAGAATAATAAAGCTTTTATGGAAGGCGAAAAATGGACAGTTACGGTTGAAGAATTAATAGAACAACAATATTTATCAGGATTATATGATCAAACTGGTCACAATGTTTGTACTGGTTATAGTAACGGGTATCTTGATAATAATAATGAATTTATCGTCGTACCATATTTAAAATGTAGTAATTATGTAACGAATGGATATATGGAAAATGAGGTGACCAAATGAAAAAAGTAAATAAAAAAAAGTCTTTTTCATTTAAAAAAATGTTTAAAAAAATTGGAACTTTCTTTAAAAATTTATATTTAAAATTTATGGCTTTACCAAATAAACTTAGATATATTATATATATTTGGAGTGTAGCTGTTATCCTAATATTGATTTTGATTTTTGGAACGGCAAGTAATAACAAGTTGATAGATAGATATCAAAATGTTGAAAATATCATAAATGAGGCGGCTTTAAAATATGTGGAGGTTAATGAAATATATCCATCACGAGATAATAAGCTAAAATTAGATGTTGAAGTTTTAAAAGATTTAAATTATGTAACTAGTAAAGAAATAGATGATGATACATGTGAAGGCTACAGCTTAGTATATTATGATGATGAAAGTGATTCATATACTTCAAAAACTTATATTAATTGTAAAAAATATACTACAACTGACTACTTTGACTATAAATAGTTGAAGTAGTTTTTTATCGCAGTAGTGTTAAAAGTTCTTAATTTTTTAGATTGAATTAAAATAGAATTTCCCGATTATAAATAAAAATTACTTTACAATAGAAA
>CANRLI010000044.1 GCA_947631475.1 uncultured Bacilli bacterium
AGTTGGTTAGAGCACCTGCCTTACAAGCAGGGGGTCATAGGTTCGAGTCCTATATCGCCCACCATTTTTTTTGCCGACATAGCGTAACTGGCAGCGCAACTGACTTGTAATCAGTAGGTTGGGGGTTCGACTCCCTCTGTCGGCACCAGATTTTGGGAGGATAGCGAAGTGGTCAAACGCGGCAGACTGTAAATCTGTTCCTTCGGGTTCCATGGTTCAAATCCATGTCCTCCCACCATTTCTGTATTGCCTTGTAGCCAAGTGGTAAGGCATCAGACTTTGACTCTGACATTTCGATGGTTCGAGTCCATCCAAGGCAGCCATTCTTATGTTCCGCTAGCTCAGTCGGTAGAGCATTTGACTTTTAATCAAAGGGTCTGGGGTTCAAATCCCCAGCGGGACACCATTTTGTTGATAACAAGGTTAACCTTGTTTTTTTATATATTGGTAAAAAAAACTTGCAATTTGCATAAAATAAAGATATAATGTATTTGCGTTTACAAAGAAACGGTCCAAGTAAATGCGCTCTTAGCTCAATTGGATAGAGCATTTGACTACGGATCAAAAGGTTAGGGGTTCGACTCCCTTAGGGCGCACCATTTAACGAGAAGTAGCACAGCTTGGTAGTGCACTAGTTTTGGGAACTAGGGGTCGCAGGTTCGAATCCTGTCTTCTCGACCAATTAGAATATAAGTTTCTATTGCACTAGAAACTTTTTTTAATTATAATAAATAAAGATTTTTATGGGTGATTAAGATGAATAAAATTCATTTTTATAAAGAATATATAATTATTGATGGTAAAATAATTGTTCATAATGGTAAGGAAATAGCTAAAATTCAACCTTATACAGATGAAGCAATTAATGTTTTAACAGTAGAGAATTTATCAATGTACTTAAATAATAGATTAAATCGTGATTGTATGTTATTAGAAAATAAGAAAGATGAACGGGTTAGTAGACTTGATGATTATAAAAAGATATCAGCTATCAGCGCAACAACTGCGGTAGCTGCTTCGGTTGTAGCATTTCCATTTATAGGAATTAGTAATGATATTTTATCAACATTTGTCGGCAATGTGCCCCTTTGGGCAATGTATTTTTCTTCTATTATTCCTGCTTCATTAGTTGTTAGTCAATCGATATCTTTAATTAATTTGTCTTATCGTCCTTCAAAGAAATCAATTAATGTTTTAGAAGAAACTATAGCATATGAAAAGAGTGAATTGTTAAAAATTCAAGATAAGTTAAATGAATTAAATAGTATAACATCTATAAGTAAGATGCCTGAAAATATTTATGAGCCGCAACAAATTATGTATACTACAGAGTTAAAAAAATTAAGAGATGCAATTAATTTAAGAAGTAGTTATGCTGCTAATAAAAATCATTATAAGAAAGCTTACGAAAAGGGTGATTTAACAGATATATTATCAGCTGTAGTGAAGGATAAAAATGTTGTAGCCGATTTTATAGCATTTTTAGATAATGAATATGCAAATGAGCAAAATGATAAAATCACTTTAAAAAAAGACTTAAAAGCTTAAATATTTTAAGTTTTTTTATGGTAAAATAACTTTGTTAGGTGACTATATGAAAAAAATATTAATTAAAATAATTAGTTTATATCAGATTACACCATTACATTGTCATTCTATGTGTCGATATAATCCGACGTGTTCTGAATATATGAAACAAGCAATTATGACTTATGGCAGTTTAAAGGGCGTATGGCTTGGTTTAAAAAGAATAATAAAATGTAATCCATTTGGGGGATATGGTTATGATCCAGTACCACAAAAAAAGAATAGATGATATAATATATGAGGTGATAGTATGAATAAAGATAAATTTTTAGATACTTTAGCATTCATAGTAGGACTTGTAACGGCTATATTAGCGGTAATCTTTAAAAATAATATGTCTTCTGTGCTATTTTGTGTGGGCATAGGAGGAAGTAGTTGTGGCTTACTTTTGATTTTGAAGAAAAGTAATTATGGGTATCTCATATTAAGTATATGTTTAAGTATTTTAGTTACGATGATTTTATATACTAATAAAATACTAGATAAAGCAGATTCTATTACATTTATGATTACGGGTAGTGTTTTTTTATTAATGGCAATTTCGATGTTATTTAGTATTTTAGGTGAAATTGCTAATAAAAAAAGATATAGTTTAGTGGTATGGGGTAAAGTTGTTGATTTGAAAAAAAATCCTAATACCACAAAGGAATATTATCAGCCTATCTATGAATATGTTATTGATGATAAAACTTTAGAAGTGGCATATCCAAGGTTTGTTAATCGTTTTATACCTAACATAGGTGATAAGCATAAGATATATATTAATCCTCTTGATAAAGAAGATGTCTATTTTGAAAAAGAAATGTTAGATAAATTGTATGATTATGGTGTTGGTCTTTTTTTAGCCATAGCATCTTTGTTTATAATGATTTCATTATTTAGGTAAGATAAAATGAAAAACGAAGAAGAAATAATGGCAGTTTTACGAAATGAATTTCACTTTTTGGAACTTAAGAGGTTTGAAATTGTTAGCAATTTTGTTACAGGTATGGTTAAAATAAGTGAAATAGAAAAATTTAAAGAACGTTTATTTAAGTTTAGAGATACTTTATATAAGACAGCTGTTAGTGATAAATATATATATGAAATAGCTAAAATGAAGAGTATGGTTCAGCATTTTAATACGGAAGTTTTAGAGGATGAAAACATTTTGGATATGGCTTATAAAAATGAAAATTAGGTATATAGAAAAGTTATAGCAGAATAATTTTTCTTTTTTTTTACCATAATAGTGTTATAATTAAGACATTCCCTATTTTAGAAAGTAGTGAAAAATTTTATGAAAAAAAGCTATTTAGCATTTGCTTTAATATTAATGTTTATAGGCTTTGGAAGTTCTAAAGCATTAGTATTTGGTGATTGTGAAGCATTAGTTTCTTTTAAACTATATTCTAGTTTAGATGAGGAACAGTTTATATGTAAGGGTGAGGCTTTTGGTCAAAAAGATGATGCTGTGTATTATGCGGGAGAAGGTAATGTAATAAAGATTAATAATGTTAATATTTATTATTTTACAAACTGGGATCAATATGATGTAGTTTTGGATATAACAGGAAAAAATAGTATATCAATGTTACATCTATATGATACTAATTTTAAAATCATTGGTAATGGATCTTTAAAGTTTAAAGAAAATTCTTATGTAAAAAAAGTTATTAATGGGGAATCAATTTATAATTATAGTTATAAAAGTAAAAAGATCTTAGATGAAAATGATAAAATATATGAAGGGACAATGGTAGATTTTGAAAATAATTATGATTATTTAAAAAAAATTAATAAATTGCCTGAAGAATATAATATTGATGATTATGTCTTAGCACAAGTAGTAGATTATACGAAGATGACATCTGTAACAGTTACTGATACATGGATTAATGCTCATATTGAAACGCAACTTAGTAAATCTTTGGAAAATGGTTATGGAGTAATAAAGTATGTAGAACCAGAAAAACCTAAGATTGAAGAGAATAATAAAACAAATGAAAAAGCTAATCAATTAGAGAGTGAAAAAGTTGTTTTAATAACAGAAAAAAAGGTTAGTACAAAGTATAAGTTAGATGTTGATGACTTAAAAGAAAAGGATATTGCTAAAAAAGTATCAGATTCTATTGATAAGCTATTGATAGGATTATATGATGTAAATGTTTATAATGGGCAAAAAATTGTTTCGATGAAAAATGGAACATATACGATAAAAATTAAATTAGATGAAGAACCTAATAAATATGAAAATTATCAAATTATTTATGTTGATGATGATGGAGAGATTAAAGAATATATTGATGCTAAAATCGAAGATAGTTATATTGTATTTAGTACTTCACATTTGAGTCAATATGGAATTATTGCTAATCCAGTTGAAGAAAAGTTAGAGGCTGTAGAACCTGTTAAAAAGACAGTAAATATTGGTAATATTTTAAAAATTTCTTTGTTGGTTGGTTTTTCTTCTTTGGCATTAGGATTAATAGGTTTCTTAATTTTTAAAAGTAAATTGTTACAAAAAAAGAAAAAAAGAAAAAAAAGAATACTTGTTAAAGCATAAACAGCGTAGTAAAGTAATTGTAGAATCATAAATACTATAAATGAGATTTAATAGTAGAGATGAATTCTACTTTTTCTTTTGTATAAATAGAGGTGAAGTAATAAAATGCCATATTTTGTTTTATATTTAATAGTTATTAATGTATTAAGTTTTCTTTGGTATGGAATAGATAAATATTGGGCGAAGCACCATAAATGGCGAATAAAAGAAAAAGACCTTTGGCTGATGGCTTTTTTAGGAGGTAGTTTAGGTTCTTTTTTAGGAATGTTTATTTTTAAGCATAAAACTAGAAAAATAAAATTTTATTTATGGAATAGTATTATGTTAGGGATATGGTTTTATATTATTTATAAATATTTAATGATAAGTGGCTATTTATTTTAATTTATGGTATTATTTTATCAAGTATGGAGGAATCTAAATGGTTAAAGAAGTAGCGTTTTATTTCCTATTATTTATATTTTATGCTTTTTTAGGTTGGTGTGTTGAAACAGTATATTGTTTTTATAAAACTAAAAAGTTGGTAAATAGAGGATTTTTAATTGGACCTATTTGTCCTATTTATGGCTTTGGTTGTTTGGGAATGATAGTTTTATTAAGAAAATATAATGAAGATCCGTTAGCATTATTTGTAATGTCTATTTTGATTTGTTCAATACTTGAATATTTTACTAGTTATTTAATGGAAAAATTGTTTAAGGCTAGATGGTGGGATTACTCGGATAAGAAGTTTAATATTAATGGACGTATTTGTTTAGAAAACATGTGTTTATTTGGTTTATTAGGTTTGTTAGTTATATATGGAATTAATCCTTTAATATCTAATTTTTTAGGAATATTTAATTATTTTTGGTTATATATGCTGGCACTTATTGTATTAGTTTTGTTTATTATTGATAATATTATCTCTTTTAAAGTTATTAGTGGCTTTAAAAATGTTGCTAAATCAATTAAAAAAGATAGTACAGAAGAAATAACTAAGAAAGTTAAAGAGTTACTAATTAGAAGGGGTGGCTTATATAAAAGATTGGTTACAGCTTTTAATTTTGAAACATCTGAAAACTTGTTAGCTAATATCAAAACTAAGATTAAAACAACAGCAGATAAAGCTAAGGTTAAAATAGCCGAAGAGCACGAGAAAAATTTACTTAAAAGAGAAGAAGTAATTGCACAATATAATGAAAAAATTAAAGAGTTTAGAGAAAAGATTAAAGAAGAAAAAGCAAAAAAGAAAAAATTATTAAAAAAGATAAAGTAGATGATTAAAAATGTTGAAAAAAGATAGTAATATATTTGAAAAAATAAATAAATATTTAACTAAAAAAGGACACGAAATGTGTTTGTCTATTTACTTAAAAGATTATAATAGTAATAATATTTATATAAGATTTGATTATGTAAGTAAATTATCAGTATATAAAATAGTATGGGTAGATTTAAATTTTTTAGATGAAAAACATTTGGAAGATTATATAAGTATGCAAATGGTTACTAAGTTTTTATCACTTAAAATAGTTGAAAAAATGACGGAAAAAGAGTATGAAAATAGTTATTCATATAATGACGAAATTATTGGTGATAGAGTTGAAATTTTATCATATTTTCAAAATATACATGAATATATTTTTGATAGGTTTTTACCATTAGAATTAGATTTTTTAATTGATCCATTAGCAATGATCTTTTCTTATTTACCACGTAGTATGGAAGTGTTTTTAAATGAGATATTTGCTAAATTTGATCATCAAGAAGATAAATATAATTACTTAAAACCAATTAAATTTGATTTATTTAAGGATGATTTAAATAAGTTGTTTGATTATAACTTACGTCAAGCTGGTGAAAAAGATTTTCAAAATGATAAAGTTAGTTTTTTAGAAAAAATTGATAATAGGTATGTAGCAATAGTAGATGGTAAAACAGTATCATTAGTTATTATTGAATTAATAGATGATGAACATATTTTAATGTGGTGTAATTGTAAGTGTGATACGTATTGTAAACATATATGTTCTGTTATAAAAGCTATTAGAAATAAGAAATTTAATAATTTTTATAAAGTTTCTTATACGGGACAAGAGAAGTCTTTATTAGATAAAGTTACCGTTGGGAATTTTTATTTATGTTTTGGGGTAGATGGTGATAAGATATTGTTAATTACTTCACAAGGGACTATATTTCCAGCCCATATAATGCATAAAAATAAATGTGTTTTTGAAGTTATTGAAGATGATGACGATTGTAGTTTGTCTAAATATCTAAAAGAATTAAGCGAATAATGATTAATTCTTTTTTATTGTTCTTTTTTTTGGTAAAATTAAAGAAGGTGGTATTATGATTTGGGGATTAAAATCAGTACTAGGTATATTAAAGAAAAATAGTGAAGAAAAAATAAATGGTGGCGTATATGGCAGTTGGTATGGCAATACTATTTTAGTTATTTTTATTGGTATAGTTTTACATGATATTTTATTATTTATTTTAGGTAAATCTTTATTAGGTATATGGTTTTATATTATTTATTTAGTTGTTGTGATTATTTTGTTTGGATATTTAGTTACGAGAAGATGTTGCTTTGGGGTTACTGATAATAGATTTATATATATTAAGTTAGGACATTTTTGGTTTAAAGAGAAGGATGTTGATGAAATATTAATTAGTTCTATAAAGTATCTAGATGTAAAAAAAATAGGAGGATTGGTAGTGGTTAAGATGTCATTCATTAATAGTAATGGACGATTTAAAAAAATAGCTTTTGTGTTTAGTTCATTTGTGTTAGGTTTTGATAATAAGGATTATAAAACCAATTATCAAATGGTACTAAGTAGGTTAAGAGAAAAACAAAAGATATTGGATAAGGGTGATTTTTAGTGTTACAGTTAAAAAACTATAGCTTAGAATATATTAAAGGCAAGAAGGTTATTAATAATTTAAATATGAGTATTAGAGAAGGGGATATTTATGCATTTGTAGGACGAAATGGTGCTGGTAAAACAACTACTATTAAGTCTATTGTAGGAATTAATCATATTACCGAAGGAGATATTTTATTAGATAAAATAAGTATTTTAAAAGATCCAATAAAATATAAAGAAATGATTGCATATATTCCAGATAATCCTATTTTATATGAACATTTAACGGGGATTCAGTATCTTAATTTTATAGCTGATATTTATGATATGACATATAAAGAAAGAGAAAAGAATATAAAGTTGTATGCTGAAAAGTTTGAATTATATAATGACTTAAATGATTTAATAAGCAGTTATTCTCATGGAATGAAACAAAAATTAGTTTTAATAGCAGCATTTATTCATAATCCTAAATTGTATATTTTAGATGAACCTTTTGTTGGCTTAGATCCTAAAGCTTCTTTCACATTAAAAGAAATATTAAAAGAAAAGGCCCAAGAAGGTAAAATTATTTTCTTTTCAACTCATGTTTTAGACGTAGCAGAAAAGCTCTGTAATAGAATAGCAATTATTAAAGATGGTAAATTGATAGTAGATGGTGATATGGATAGAATAATTGCGGATAAAAGCTTAGAAGAAACATTTATGGAGTTGGTTGTTGATGAATAAATTAATTCAGCTTTTATACGTTAATATTTTAGCAATGTTTGATATCAATAAAATCAAAGTAGCAAGAGAAAGTAATGTCAAAAGCAATTTAGAATCAAGGATGATTATCTTAGCTATTGTTGCTATATTTTATGGTTATCTTATTTATAAGTTTTTGACATTATATGAAATAGCCAATAAATATTATATATTGTGTATTGGTTTTATAGTAAGTTCTATTTTGTGTTTCTTTTTAGATTTATTTTTAATTGAACCATTGGTTTTTAAAAATAAGGAAAATGATTTAATATTTTCTTTACCATTATCTAAATATCAGATTCTTTTTAGTAAATTATTTAATGTTTATTTACGAAATTTGATTTATATTGCCGTAATTATGTTTTCGGTTTTAATGGCATTTTTGTATTATGTAAATAATGTTAGTGAAGAATTTGTTTTAATGTATATTATTAGTTCTTTATTTATACCTTTTGTTCCTATTGTATTAGCAACAGTTTTGTCTTATTTTAATGCTTATTTGAAGGTTAAAATTAATAATAAATTAATATTTAATGGCCTTAGAATAATTTTAATAGGAATTATTTTAGGTATTTGTTATGGAGTGTTTAAAAATATTGAATTTAAAAGTGTTGATAATTTAATAGCTTTGGTAATTAAAAAATTTAATGTTATATATCCTTTAGGCTTTTGCTTTTATAAAATGATTAGTCTTAATAATGTGTTATTCTTTTTATTAATTATGATAGTGTCAATTATGGTTCTTTATATATATTCAATTTTATTATCAAATAATTACTTAAAATTATGTTCAATGTTAAAGGGCGTTAAAAAGAATGTTGATTTTAAATATAAGAAAACTTTTAATTTACATAAGGTTTTAGGGATTGTGAGAAAAGAATTGATAAATATATTTAATAATACTTTTTATTTTTTTAATACTTATGGTTTAATGATCTTGGTGACAATTATTATGTTGGTTGTAATTAAAATATTTAATGTAGATAAATGGGAAGAATTGAAACATTTTTCTGAATATTTTAATTTATATTGTCCTACTTTATTAGCAATGTGTGTAACATTTAATACGAGTACAATCGTGGCAATGAGTATTGAAAAAGATAATATGCAGATATTAAGGGCTATGCCATTATCAATGAAAACTATATTATTTAGTAAATGGCTAACTAATGTGTTAATAGGAAGTATTTTTATTGTTATTAATGCTTTAATAGTTGGTTGGGGTTTTAAAGAGGGGATGAATTTATTTGGTTTTAATATATTAGTACCATTTAGTGCTTTAATGTTAGTAAGTTTAACAGGATTGGTTTTAGATTATCGTTTCATTAATAAAAATGTAACGGATGATAATACTATTATTAAACAAAGGTTAATTACTATTTTTCCTTCTTTTATGTCTTTAGTGATAGGGATAGGTCCTATGTTTATGCCTGTGTCTACTAATTATAAATTTATTTTAGGAAGTTATGTATTGGTTTTTTTGATTATAATGATTGGAGAAATAATATATTTAGTTATTAATCATAAAAAGTTGTTAAGAGGTTTATTTAATTAAATTAGTAAATGCTAATGAAAAGTATACATTATAAG
>CANRLI010000045.1 GCA_947631475.1 uncultured Bacilli bacterium
AGGCACTATTTATTATACTGATTTCTTGTTTTATTGCAATAACATTTATGATATAATCAATATGCTTTGGAGGTTTTTTTATGAAACTTAAGTATAATTTATTAAAAGAAGAAAAGCATAGTAAAGCCCGTTTAGGTCAAATAGTTACTAAATATGGAACTTATGAAACACCGATGTTTATGCCTGTTGGCACTGCTGGAACCGTTAAAACTTTAACTCCTAATGAAGTTAAAGAAACTAAGGCCGGAATTATTTTATCTAATACATATCACTTATGGTTAAGACCAGGTGAAGATATTGTGGCTGCTGCCGGTGGTTTACATGAGTTTATGAAATGGGATGGCCCCATTTTAACAGATAGTGGTGGTTTTCAAGTATTTAGTTTAGCTAATCCTAAGGATATTAGTGAAGAAGGTGTTAAATTTAAGAATCATTTAAATGGTGATAGTTTATTATTAACTCCTGAAAAGTCAATTGCTATTCAAAATAAATTAGATAGTGATATAGCGATGAGTTTTGATGAATGTCCTCCAGCCTCAGCTTCCCATGATTATATGGAAAAAAGTATTCAAAGAACTTTACGATGGGCTAAAAGGGGTAAAGATGTTCATCAAAATCCTAATCAATGTTTATTTGGCATAGTTCAAGGAGGTGCCTACGAAGATTTACGTAAAATATCAGCTACCGAAACTGTTGCCATGGATTTTGATGGTTATTCAATAGGTGGTGTAGCTAATGATGGCGAAAATAAAGATATGATGTATAAAGCTATTGATTATTCTATTCCTTATTTACCTAAAGACAAATTACGTTACTTAATGGGGGTAGGTGAACCCATCGATATCATTGAAGGTGTTATAAGAGGCATTGATATTTTTGATTGTGTTTCTCCAACTCGTTTAGCTCGACATGGCCATGTTTTAACTAAATATGGTAAAATAAATATACGAAACGCTCAGTATAAAGAAGATTTTAATAAACTAAGTGATGATTGTGATTGTAGTACATGTCAAATGGGTTATACTAAAGCTTATTTAAGACATTTAGTCGTTGCTAATGAAGCTTTAGCTGCTCGTTTACTATCTATTCATAATATTCGCTTTCTAATTCATTTAACCGAAGAATTACGTACTGCTATTAAAAATGATAATATTTTAGAATATAAAGAAGAATTTATTAAAAACTATTATGGTAGTTACCAAGCAGCCTATGGCGAATATGAAAAAAATATAAATAAGTAGGTTTTGTCAAGTAATAATTTAATGATATAAAATATTTATAATTGATGATATTATTATAATAGAGGTGTTATAAATGGATAATAATCCTAATTTAGATGTAATTAAACCAAGTGAAAACCATAATTCTAATCAAAATTCACTTAATGAAGAAAAAAAATTAATAAAAACTAAAAAGCCAATTAATAAAAAGTTAATTTTCCTTATAATAGGACTTATTGTCATCTTTATCATTGTCTTTATTTTTATAAATAAACCACAATCAAATAATAATTCATCTTCTAATAAAGATAAAGATTCTCCAAATACCCAAACTATTAATACTGAGTATGACTGGGCAAATAAGTATGGTGAATATTTATTAAATAATTATAAAGATTATGATACATATGATATTGCTTTTGCTGATCTTGACGATAATAAAACTCCTGAATTAATCGTTAAATATTCATTAAATAATCGTAATGTTTATGAAATATTAAGTATTTCTCAAAATCAAATAAAAAAGACTCGTAATTATAATAATGCTGACTTTTATTTAATTACGCCTCTTATAAAAAAAGATATCGCCTGGTACATTTATATAGGGGATACTAATTACGGAACATATACAATTCTTTCAGAATTAATAGCTGGTACAGCGCTTGATTCTACGATCAAAGCAACTAATAATACTGAAGTAAATAATTATTTAAAAAATTATTTATCTTCTCCTTTTAAATTAACTTTTTATGAAATAGAAAAGAAAAATTTTATGGATGATTATTTAAAGAAAGTTAATAAATATGAATCAGATAGTAATGCTATTCAAAAAGCCATCGCTGAATTAAGTGATAATTATGATCAATATATTTTAGAACATGGTCCTGTTACTGGGCAAAATTATTTATCTTTAACTAGTTTTAAACTTGATTTTGGTCCATATATAGGTCATACTTTTCATACTGTAGAAGATAAAGTAGTTAGTGAAGAAGTATCTTTAGAAATTATTGATAATAATATAATTAAAAAAGATAATGAAGAATTAACCTTTACTATAACAGGCAATACTATTATATGTAGTAATGGCCTACAATTAAATGTCATAGGTAATAATCAATTTGAAATTAAAGATGAAAATGATATTACTACTACCTATAATTTATTTATACCTACGGAAGAAAGTGTAATTGAAAATACTGAAGAGTCCTAGATTATCTAGAACTCTTTTTATTTATTCCCACAATACTTCCAAATATAGTCGTTATTATAATAATTATAAAATAAAGAATCTTTCTTAAAGGTAATCCAAAATTAAGAGTTAAAAAGCCTAAAATATACAAAATTAAAACATTTATTAAACCCGTTTTTAATCCAACTTTATATGCTTTATTTTCAGCTTTTAAACCCTTTGTAATACCTGTTATAAATGAATAAACTATCATTGCTATTAAAATAAGTAATTTAATAACTGTTGCATTTAAATTAAAAATTAAGGAAATTAAACTCATTACCAAAGTTAAAATTAAAACAAATAGTATAAATTTATAAATAAAATCAAATTTTTTTAGAACTTTCATTTTCTCACCTAGTAAATAATATGTTTAAATTATTTAAGATATTACCATAATAATGATAGGTGATATTATGTTACAAACAGTTTTAAGAACGATTTTCTTTTATTTTTTTGTTACTTTAGCATATCGTATAATGGGTAAAAGAGAAGTTGGCCAACTAGGAATAATTGATTTAATTGTTTCAATATTAATAGCTGAATTAGTAGCTATTAGTATTGAAAAATTAGATCAAAGTATGTTGTATACTATTTTACCGGTTGCTGTCTTAGTAATATTAGAAATAACCCTTGGTTATCTAAGTGTCAAATCACGTTCTTTTAATCGTTTATTTGGTGGTAAACCAAGTATTATAATTAAAGATGGTAAAATAGTTTATAAAAATTTAATATCTCAAAGATATACTTTAGATGATTTATTATTAGAGTTACGTAAAAAAAGTATTGTCTCTATTGAAGATGTTGAATATGCTTTTTTAGAACCTAGTGGAGTTTTATCAATCTTTCCTTATAAGCCATTAAAAATTAAAAACCCTTTACCATTACCAATTATTGTTGAAGGAACAATTCAAAAAGATAATTTATCTTTTATTAATAAAACTGAAGAATGGTTAGAAAATATTTTAGAAAATAATAATTTAAATTTAAAAGAAATCTTTTATTGTATTTATAAAAAAAGTCATTTATATATAATTAAGAAGAGTAAATAAGCTCTTTTTTTAATGTTATAAAGTCTAATATTACAATAAATATTATATTTACTATTTCAGCTATAATTAATGAATATATTTTAAAATTACAAAATCCTAAAATAACCATTGTAACTAGTTTTATAATCATTCCTATTACAGAAATCATCGTACATTTTTTAACTTTATCAAGCCCAATTAAAATACTATTTAAGGGTGCTTCTAAATAGAATAAGACAAAGAAAGGAGTTAAGACAGTTATATATTCTTGTCCTTGATTAGTATTATATAAAGTATTTAAGATAAAGTCTTTAAAAAGATAAATGAGTAAAGTACATCCTATTCCTATTATAAAAGATATTATAAGTGATTCTTTAATTCTTTTTTTAACATTTTTTATATTTTTATTAGCATATTCTTTAGATATTTCTGGTAATAAAGCATTACTAATCGCTGCAATAAAAAAAGAAGGAAAGAGTAGTGTACTAATTGCATAACCATTATAAATTCCGTATTCTTGCGTAATATAAGTAATTGAACTTCCTTTAAATAATAAGATATTAGTTAATAAGATAGGTTCTAAGAAAAAGCCAATATTTCCTAGTAAGCGTCCACTTACAGAAGGAACACTGATAGCTAAGATTTCTTTTGTTTCACGATAATCAAAATTAAGATCTTCTTTGGTTATTTTTCTATTTTTAGGTAGAAAAAATAAGAAAACCAATATCGAAAAAGATTCACTAAAAACATTAAATAAGACAAAGATTGTAACGGCTACTACCACACCATATTTAACTACTTTAGGTAATATAATAGATATAATTAATAGTCTAAATAATTGTTCTAAGACATTACTTATCATATGAGGTGTCATGTTTTGTTTACCATAAAAGTATCCCTTTATAATATAACCTAATGAAATAAATGGTAAAGATAAGGTACAAGCTAGTAAGGGATAATAAGTATTAGGATTATTTAATAGTTCATTACTAATAAATTTAGTTGCCAAAAACATAATAGATATCAGGATTATATTTAAGGTAAACATTATGTAACACGAGTTAATAATAACTTTTTTTGAATTAACATTAGAGCTAATTCTTTTACTTACACTAACTAACATATTAAAATTAGCTAAAGACATTAATAGTGAGTAAGTAGGGGAGATTAACGAAAATAAACTTATTCCATCTATTCCTAGACATCTTGTATAGATTATTTTAATGATTAAACCAATTATTTTCGTTAATAAGCCCCCAATAAGTAAGATTATTGTTGATTTCCAAAATTTATTTTTCGTAGTCTTTTCTCCTTTATTAGTTTTGTATTTTGTTATATAATATCTAAGTAGGGGTTAATATAGGTGATGATATGGAAGATATAGTATTTTCTTCGCAAGAAGAACTTTATAATAGAATTACACCTGCTTTAAGAAGTAAAAAGAAACTTTTACATCAAGAAGGTTTTAAGAGTATCAACGAACAAGATATATGGGATTTTATGCGTCTTAATAAGTGGCGTAATAGTAATGGTTTAGAACTATGTGATATGGTAGATGATATTCTTAATACTGATAATGTTTTAATCATGGAATTCTATCATCAAAAATATATGCCCAAGGATTTTAAAATAGAAGAAGTTGAATTACCAAAATTAAAAGATATAACATAATTAGGAGAATGACTATATGAATGAAGCAATACATGAAAACCCAATTACGTATAATGAATTATATGAAAAGCTGAAGAAAATTATCAAAAATAATGATGAGCTAGAGGTCATTAATAATGCCTATGCTTTTGCTTTAACTAAACATCATGGTCAAAAGCGTTTAAATGGTGATGATTTTATAACTCATCCCTTAGAAGTGGCCAATATTTTATGTGATTTAAATGTCGATTATATAACTTTTGCTTGTGCTCTTCTTCATGAAACAATTAATCATAGTGATACGACAGTTGATGAGTTAAAAGAGGAGTTTAATGAAGAAATTAGCAGTATCGTTTTAAGTATTAGTCGAATTAATCGTTTAGAGTTAACTGATGATAAAGACTCATCAGCTGCCTATTTAAGAAAAGTATTAGTTGGCTTATCAGAAGATGTTCGTGTTTTATTTATTAAATTAGCAGATCGTTTACACAATATGCGTACTTTGTATGCTTTAAGTAAAGAACAACAACTTCAAAAAGCTAATGAAACGATTAATGTTTTAATTCCTATCGCTCATCGTTTAGGTATTAATAGTCTTAAAAGTGAATTAGAAGACTTATGCTTACGTTATACAAAACCTGATGTATATAATGACATATTAGAAAAACTAGATGCCTCTAAAGAAGAATTAAATGATTTATTATTGGAAATGAAAGACAGTATTTCTAATATTTTAATGGAAAACGGGATAAAATTTAAAATAAAGGGCCGTGTTAAATCAGTTCATAGTATTTATAATAAGATGGATAATGGTAAAAGATGGAATGAAATATATGATATTTTAGCTTTACGTGTTTTTGTTGATACAGAACAAGATTGTTATTTAACAATCGGTTTAATTCATAGTAAATTTAGGCCTATGCCTAAACGTTTCAAAGATTATATAGCTAATCCAAAAGAAAATATGTATCAAAGCTTACACACCACCGTCTTTGGTATTGATGGCCAACTATTTGAAATCCAAGTTCGAACTTACGAAATGGATGAAATAGCTGAAAAGGGTATTGCTTCGCACTGGTCATACAAAGAAAAGGGTGCTGTTAAAATTCAAAGTATGATGGAACATAAACTAGAAATGTTTAGAAATATCATCGATGCTAATAATAAAGGTATCTCCTCTGATACTGAATTTGCTAATAATTTAAGTGATGAATTATTATCAGAGTTAATCTATTGTTATACCCCCAAAGGTGACGTTTTAGAGCTTCCTAAAGGTGCAACGCCTATCGATTTTGCTTATCGTATCCATAGTAATGTCGGTGATCGGGCTATTGGTGCCATCGTTAATGACCAAATAGTTCCTTTAAATTATTCTTTACATGATGGCGATATTGTTAAAATAAATACTGGTAAAGAAGCTAATCCTCATCAAGAATGGTTAAAATCAGTTAAAACTAGCCAAGCCAAAAATAAAATCAAGTCTTTCTTTAGTAAAAAAGATCGTGCCAACTATATCGAACTTGGTAAAGAACTTTTAGAAAAAGAAATACGTAAAAGAAAACTACCATTTAATGAAGTTTTAAGTGAAGAAAATTTACAAAAAATTATCAAAGATACTCATACATCAGACATTGAAGATTTATATTTATCAATTGGTTCTTTAAGATTTACCGCCAGCTATATTATTGATTTAATTTATGCTGATAAAAAAGATGTTGTCGATATTTATTTAGGTAAAATGCATCACGAAAGTACTAATAACAAAACCTTAAAAGGAGATATCTTAGTTGCTGGATCTGACGATATACTAGTAACAATTGCTAATTGTTGTAAACCTATTAAAGGTGACCCCATCGTAGGTTATATTTCTAAAGGTCAAGGTATCATCGTTCATAAAAGTGATTGCCACAATATTCAAAACAGTAATCGTCTTATCAATGTTTCATGGAATATGATTAATAATTCAGCCTATTTAACAGACTTATATATCTGTGCAACTAAAGGTAAAAATCAATTATTAGATATTATTACCAAAGCTTCGCAAAAAAATATCTATATTGAGACGATTAAAACTAATGAATCAGAAGCAACCATTAAATATGTCCTAACAGTTAAGGCTAGTAACGTTACAGAGCTTGAAAATTTTATCAATGATTTAAAATCATTACCATTCATCGTGGAAATTGAAAGGGTTTAATTTTATGCGTTGTCTTATTCAAAGAGTATCATCATCTAAAGTAATGGTTAATAAACAAGAAATCAACGCCATCAAATTGGGTCTTACTATTTTAGTCGGTTTTACCCATACTGATACATCCAAAGAAATAGATTATTGTGTAAATAAAATTGTTAACTTACGTATTTTTGATGATGAACAAAAAATAATGAATAAAAGTATTATCGACGTCCAAGGACAAATCTTAGCTATTTCCCAATTTACTTTATACGGAGATCCTTTAAAAGGTCATCGTCCTAGTTATATCAAAGCTGCTAATAAAGAGCTAGCATTCCCTTTATACGAAGAATTTTGTCAAAAACTTAATCAAATAATTCCTACTAAAAAGGGTGTCTTTGGGGCTGATATGCAACTAGAAATCATCAACGATGGCCCATGTACAATATTTATTGATACAGATTACAAATAGGAGGAGGTAATATGAAAGATTTAATAAAAACAACTATTTTAGTTAGTTCCATTTTACTTATTAGTTTAATTACAATATTTATTATTGGTCATATTGAACAAGGTGTTAAAATGCTTTCTCGTAATAATCTTGCTTTAAATGATCCGACCGTAATTATCTTACAAGACCGGATTTTAAACAACAATGAATTACGTCAAGCACATTTAATACCTAATGACGTTGCCAATGACGAACTTATCAAATATGCCTTAGTCAAAATAGATGCTAATGCTTATACCTTTAAAACCATCAAACCATCCAAAATAGTTTGTACTG
The DNA here is from genome assembly GCA_947631475.1 of uncultured Bacilli bacterium. GTDB lineage: Bacteria > Bacillota_I > Bacilli_A > RF39 > UBA660 > Coprovivens. Next base: position 8,090 of record CANRLI010000045.1, read on the forward strand.
TTAAAGAAGGTATTGAATTTATTTCTGATGAAGAATGTAATATTCGTATCATTAGCAATCAAAAAATAATTGATTTTTTAAATCAACAATTCAATATTACCAAAAGTATCATCTTTAATAACTTAAATTATCAAAATTTAAGTTGTCAAAATGATGGTACTAATTATTACTGTTTAGAAACAGCTTATGATAATTCCATCATCGGTTACTCCTTATTAAAAGATGCCTATGAAACCAAAGACAAAACAGTTATTCATGAATATTATCTCCGCATAGATTTAAAAGATAATAAGCGTTGTCTTAATTACTTTAACCAAGATTATTGCCAAAATGGTCAAGTAGATCAACGTCTACCTTTAGACGATGAAATAATAAAAAAAGATGGCGTATTATATGAACATGTCTTTGCTAAAAAAGATAATGCATTCTACCTCGTTGAAAGTCATATTACTAATGAAAGATAAAGGTGTTATATATGTATCAAGAACCGGTTAAAATAACCAAAAAGAAAAAAATCGAAATCATTATTCTTTTATTAATACTTCTATGGTTAATTCTCTTTATCTTAAATTATTTTAGATATACAAATGGTCAGCCTCTTTTTGTTTCCCTTCATCGTGTTACCGAATACGAAGAAGGACAAATCGAAGAATATATAAGTTTGGGATATATTTATCGTATTTATAATCTTAATTCTTATAATGAAGAAGAATTAGTTCCAATATGGGTATCTAAAAAACAATTTACAGCTAAAGACGAACTACCTAAACCATTAACTGATTACGAAGTACCAGAAAATATTCGTAGACAAGATAAATACATGGGTCTTTTATATTATTACAGTCGTAGTGGCCAACTTTTAGGGACCTATAAATGTCTTAACTCCGTCCGTGATTGTAATAAAGCGACAAGTGGTTATGATGAATACAATATTTTAAATGCTGACCCTTTAAAAGCCCATGAAGAACCACCAATGCTTGATATGATTCATGAAAAATTTGCCTTTATTGATGATTCTAAAGCTCAAGATACAACTTATGGTAATGAAGATTACCAACGTACTATTTATTTATATAACTTTACTTTAGATGAAGAAGAAATAATAGCTCAATATGCTGACATCAAAGAAAGTACTTATGATCAAGA
>CANRLI010000046.1 GCA_947631475.1 uncultured Bacilli bacterium
GTGATACTCATAAAAAAAATAACAGTTTTAATTCAAGACAAGACACTTATTTTTAAGTACCGTACCAATAAACCAGTTGATGAGAATTTACTAAATACCAATGTTATTTCTAATAACGAATTAGTTTTTAGTGATGAATATTTAAAAGAAAATAATAAAATCGTTGCTTTATTTATGAGTGATTTAGCTAAAATTAGAGAAATTAAAGAAATTAATGCTAGTAGTAATGAAATAGCTCTTTTAATAATGGATATTATAGCTAAATTAAATAAAATAGATTGTTTAACGATTATGCAAGATGAGAATTTGTCTTATGCTCTTTGTGAAGCCATAATAAAAGCCAAATGTATAAAAAAAGTTAGTTGTTATGGTATTCCACAATTTATGATTGAAATGCTTGATAAAAACAATATTAAGGTTGAGTCAAGAAATGAAGTCTTATTTACAAGTAATTTTATGGCTGAAAATAATTTAACTTCATTTTCTAAAATATATTATAAAACAAATATTAAGATACCCGATGTATTAACAGCGGAAGATTATAGTGATATAGAAATATTTTGTAATATTAATAAGTATTTAAAAGTAATTCATTTTGATAAATATTCCGATGAAAATATAATTAATATTACTAATATATTAAAGGATAGTAAACGTAAAAATATATTAATACAATTACATGATGATTTAGAAGATGAAAAAGCAATTATGACTTTGAAGAATTTAAATAGAGAGTTAAAACATAAATATAAAATTAAAATCTCTTTAATTTATTCAAATGATTATTTAGAAAAGAATTATTTGCAACAAGTTATTTTTACGACTTTACGTATTTGTGCTATTATTATCTTTTTAATTACCTCATCAGTATTAGGATATATTATATATAATAATTATAGTTCAGAGTTAAAAGTTAATCATATTAAAGAAAATATTAAAGAGGTATTAGAAAACGCTAGTGTTGATAAAGAAATAGCTACAAATGATAATGAAGAATCTTTTGTACCTGGTTCTTATAATTTATTATTAGATATAAATGATGAAATAGTAGGATGGTTATCTGTACCGGGAACTAATATTGATTATCCAATTGTACAAACTGATAATAATGATTATTACTTAGAGCATAATTTATATGGGGAAGAAGACTTTAATGGTTGGCTATTTATGGATTACCGCGATGATGCTAAAGATTTAAGTGATAATACTATTATTTTTGGTCATAATCGTTTTTCAAGTGGAGTAATGTTTGGAACTTTACATAAATTACAAGAACAAGAGCGATATGAAGATGAAGCAAATCGTTATATTACTTTTAATACAATGGAAAAAGGCTATAGATGGGAAATATTTTCAGTTTATACAATAAAAGTAACAAACGATTATTTATATAGTTCATTTGCTAATGATGAGGATAGACAAGAATTTTATAATAAGTTAGCTAAAAGAAGTGAAATAGATTTTGGGGTTGAATTAACTAGTCAAGATAAAATTATTACTTTATCGACTTGTCTTAAAACAGATAAACGATTAGTAGTTCATGCCGTATTAAAAGAAGAAACAACCATTCAAAAACAAGAAGAATAAGAAATATGGAGGGGTCATATGGAAATTAATGATTTAAAAATAAAGTTAGAAAATATTATACATTCCCTACTTTATACAAGTTCTATATTAAGTGATCAACAAGAAAAAGATTTACAAGATATAAAGAATTATTTAAAGAATCATGATCAAGTAATCGAGAATATTAGAACATTAATATCAACGAGGACTAATGAAAATTATTTTATGTATGATAAATACATAAAAGATTTTTTAGTTGATGCTGACATAGAAATAAAGAAAGAATTATTAAATAATCAAGATATATATGAAGATCTATGTAAGAGTGAAAATACCGTTATTGAAGTATGGCGTTCTTTTAGTGATGATATCAAAATTGATTACTTAGTAAATAAGAAAAAATATACGCCATTAGATGTAACTTTAATTAATGAGGCGATTAATAGTGGGACATTTAATAATAATGTTATCTTAGAAGAAATCCTACATAATAAAGAAATAAGAAAAAAGATTCCCCTAAATTCACTATGTTTAAATTATTGTTATTCTAACTTAGGAATTATTAATTTATGTGATGAAGATGTCTGCTCTATTCTAACACAAAATTCATATACCAAACTATTATTAAAAAAGTGTAAAAAATTTGAAGAATTTAAAGCTATATATGAAGATAATAAATATATATATAATTTAATAGCTAAAAATAGTTTAATTTTTAATAACGAAGATAATGAACAAATATATCAGTTTATTTTAGATAATCCTAATTTTATAGGAAAATTTAATAATAAATATCTTGATTTATTTAGTATTATAGAAATAAAAGAAATAAGTAATAATAAAAATTTAGATCAAGAAGCTTTTAGTGCAATTATTCAAAAACTTTATAAGTATGATGAAAGTAAAGCTGATGATTTATTTAATGAAGAAAATTTAATGAATTGTCCAAAACATAGTATTTTAGTATATCCATTTGAAAATATGAGTAAGGATTTAGAAACTAAAATATTTTCAACATATACTTTATTTAATAGATTTATTGATACTATAATGATTGAAGCTATAAATAATAAATTTCAAGAAGATGATATTCTTAATAACTTACGTAATGATACTTTTATTAATGAAACAAGTTCTTATGCTATTGAATTATTAATTAATAAATTAAGTTTTAAAGCAGCTTTTAATATGTTACAAAGAAAAGTTATCTTTGATAAAATAACTAATTTACATATAAAAATAGATAGTAAAGATGCTTTATTTGTAAAAGGTTTTTTAGATAGTCCTATTTTAGTATATAAATCTGAACATAATATGATTTATGAAATGTTAAAACTATTAGATGAAAAAGATTTTATGTATTATATTGCCTTACCATATATTATTAATAATTTAAGTAATTATGAATTAGTAAATTTATGTTTAGATAAAAAGATTAAGATTAATAAAATCTTAGAAAATAATGAAATATTTAATACTTTAAATACAACGGACATTATAAGTTATATTGATAGATACTTTGAATATAAAATAGATTTAACTATCTTTAAGAATAAAAAAATAACAACAGAAATATTTAATATTACTGATGAACAATTTGATAATATTGATTTTGATGAAGTCAATTATTTATTTGAAACGATTAGAATGAAATCTTTACTATCTAAACAAGAGTTTAAGTCTTCTGTTTTAAGTTATAAAAATACTTTAATTAGTTATTTAATTTTAGGTTTAGATGAAACTTTAAAATTAGTCAATGAAGGTAATATGGGAGTTACTTTAGATGAAGTAAGAGAATTACAAAAAGATATTGTTAATGAAAGAACACTACTATTTAAAGAAAATAATTCAGCAATATTTCAAAATATTGCCAAGAAAATTATTAATAATTTACAAAGTATTGAAGCAACTGATGATATAAATAGTTTTGCTAGTGAAGTTAGAAAAAATACTTATTTAGATAATATATTATATATAATGTTAGATAATAATTTTGATACTTATAATTCTATTATTGATAACTTTTATGATTATTTAAAATATAGTATATATGATAAATATCAAGCTAAGAAAAATATCTATGATTATACTAATTCATTTGTTGCATTATATATTAATAATAAAGCAGAAGAATATAATCAATGGTTTAATAAGTTAATTTTAAAAAATTTTAAGCCAAAAGAAAATATTTTATATAGTAAGAGAAAAGAACTAGGTAATAAGTTCTTAAATAATTTAAAATTTAAATTGTTTGTTAGAGCCTTAACTGATCCTAATAAAGAAAGTTATCAACAATATTTTAAAGATAACTACCCTATTACGGAAATAAAAGAACATTATATTAAATATTTATCTAATACAAAAGTCGATTTTGATAGTATTATAGAACATGTATTATTACCAATATCTAATGAAAGATTTGATAAAGAAAATTGTTTAAATAAATTAGGAATAAAGATGCCTCAGAATGCAATGGCTTATCTTAAATACTTAGATGATTTACAAAATATAGATAAAATTAATAATAAAATTAATAAGATTAGAAAAGACTATGATAAAAAACAGTTAGATAATATCTTAAATTATATTTGTTATGACAGTGAAATTACTTTTAAAATAAGTAAAACCGTGATGAAACAAATAGATAAATTAAAAGATATGGTGGCACTTATTAATGGGGAAATATATATAGATAATAAAAAGGGCATACTAATATATAAAAATAATATAGATATTTATAATGAAGATGAAATAATTGCTTATAAAAAATATATTGAAATATTAGATAATATTATTAATAAAACTTATACCTATATAAAAAATAATATGGATACGGAAAAGATTCAAACTTATTTTGCTCGTGATTATTATAAGGCTTTAGAAATAGAAGATTATGAATTTCCAATTACTAATAAATACTATGAACTTAAAAAGAGAGTCTTCTCTTTAAAAGATATAGAGACTATTTTTAATGGGTATGATCTTAGTAATTATAAGAAAATTGATGAACAATTAAAGAAATTTTTAATAGATAATAAAAATATTATTATGGTTGCTGAAGGCTACTACGAAGGAATTGTTGATAATCTAGGAGTTATTATCTTTAATTGGGATAAAATAATAGATTATGCTCAAAAATTAAAAATGGATATTAATAATTTAACCTTAATAAAAGCTGAAAATATTCTAACATTAATTAATTTTGAAAATAATCCGTTAGCTAAAATTATAGATAAAGAAATTATAAAAGCAACATATGAAGATGGCTATTATGAAATATTAGATTTAAATATTAGAATAAATATTTTAATAGACTTATTTAAAAATGCTTATAAACGAGTTAAAAGTTCTATTCCTTATTTAGAATATATAGAAAATGATTATAAGATAAAAGTATTAGATAGTTATAATCAAGATACATTTAAAAGTATTAAAAATACTTTATATAAAGTAGGAGCTATTGGAAATGATTTCTTACACTACTCTATTTTAGATAAAAATGGTATACAAGTAGGCATTTATAAAAATAATCAGTTAGTAGCTAAAATATTAGGAGTAAGAAATGGTAATACTTTATATTTAAATGCTTTAGAGGGTATCAAAGATATTGCTTACAATGATATTTTACGTAATTTTGCTATGAAATTAGTTAGTATTACGAAAGATGATGTTGAACCAATTGAATTTGTAACAATTGTTAATAATGATATTTATCAAAGTAGAAATGGTTTAAATGTTGATAGTACAATTTGTCCAATTATTAATGATCCTATTAATAAAAGTTATTTAGATTATAAAGAATTTGCTAAAAATGAAAATTTACTTAATCCTTATGAACTATATACTAATTATGAAGATAATATTAGTACTTTATTAACAAGTAGTATTGTCGTAGATAAAAATAATTTTAAATACTATGATGCTGATAGTAAATACTATAGAAAAAGAGAAGATGTTATAAAATTAAGTAATAATATTGGTGAAGAATATCTAAATCGAATTGATGCTATTATGTATTTGTGGCAATTGGAAAACCAAGATGTTATGCAAGAAGATATTGTACTTAATATGATGAAAACAATTTATTTAGGTGATGACTTTGTCTTATTTATTACAGAAAAAAATAATTATATAAAATTTGTATTACCATATGATGAAAGAGCTTCCAAAGAAGTTGATTTAATAGTAAAAGAAATAGAAAAGATTTAAACGTCTTTTCTATTTCTTATTTGGGAATAATAATTTTTAATAATTTGATAATTTTCTTGTAAACGTGAATCTTGGGGATTAATTTTAATAGCTTTTCTTATATATTTATAGGCTTCTTGATATTTTTGATTTTGATAACATGCAAAAGATAATAAATCATAGATTGTTTCATTCCAAGCTCTTTCTTCGTTAATGTAAGTATAACTTTTATTTTTAATTTTTAAAGCTTGTTTTAAGTAATATTCACAAGTTATAAAATCATTAATACTATAGAATAAGTAACCTAGATCAAAGTATGGTTCTCGTAAATATGGAGCTTCTTTAATAGCTAATTTATACCACATAATAGCTTCTTCAAGGTATTTCTTATTAAAATAACAATAACCCATATAACGCATTGATGCACAGCGTTCATCTTTCCAAGTAGCAGTTTTTAAAGATAGATGACGATGTAATGTGGCAATAGCTTTATCATATTCTTTATGATACATATATTCTCTACCTAAATAATGCATGTTACGATCATCTAAAGGAGATTCTTGAACAGACATTTCAAGTAAAGGCAAATAAGAGTTACGAGATTTAGTAAAATCTTGGTAATGATTTAAAACCATTCCTGGAATAATAATTTCTTTTTCAGTTGTTTGACAAACTAATACTTCATGTACGGGATGCTGCCATATGTAGTCATGACGGGAATGGATTTTATTTAGATAAAAGGTCGTTCCGGGATGTCCTTCCTTATCAAAACTCCAATTATATAAGTATTTAGCACGAGTAGTATCGGCTTGCCAATTACTTTCTAATTTATTACGCCATCCTTTAATAAAACGTTCATCTAAATCCGTACAAACACAAATATCTGTATCAGGAGAAACATAATTTAAAGATAAATTACGGGCGGTATCAAAACGCCAAGGAATAATTTTTTCTTCATAAATTTTAATTTTAGGACACTCTTTTAAAAATTGAACTGTATTATCCGTAGAACCTGTATCCAAAACAATTATCTCATCGGCTTCACTCATTGATTGATACCATAATTTAACATTTTTCTCTTCATTTTTTGTGATAGCATAAACCGAAATTTTATATTTTTTCATTAACTCACCTAGTTAATTCTATGCTTTTTTCTGTTTATAATACTTGTTTTATGATATAATTAAAGACAATAGAAGGTGTAGTTATGAAAGTGATGAAGAAGATAAAAAAACACTTAAAATCTCTAACAACTGATTTATCTGACTTTATAGCTAGATTAACTATCAAAATGGACTTTAATTTAGGTGATAAACAAAAGACTTTAACTACTATTTTACTTATTTTATCAGCCTTTGCTTTATCATTAACAATGGTTGGTAATTTTATTAGTTTTAAAAATATGGATTTTAAACAAACTAGTAAATTAAGATATACATATCAAGATGGAATAAGGTATATTGAAATTAAGGATGCTTATATTAAAGAAGAATTAGTTGTGGAAACAGGAACTTTGTTACCAGAGTTAAAAACGTATTTTAGAGATGATTATATCTTACCTGATAATATTAGTGCACAATATTTTGATGGTAATAATGCTTTAGCTTTAGATGAGTTCACTTATGAAGAATTTGAAGAACGTTATTTAAAAGGAACAAGAACCATAGATGTGTTAATTTTTGGGAAATATAATTATAGAACAAAATTGGTTGTTATTGATACGTTAACACCAGATGTTACTTTAAATGATGTAACAATTAAGCAAAATGAAGAATTAGATTTGAAAAGTTTTGTGGCAAGTTATAAGGATAATAGTCATAGTGAGGAATATGCAGTACGTTTCAAAGAAGCTGTTAATTTTGAAAATATTGGAACTTATGATATTAATTTGTATGTTTGTGATGAAGCAAATAATTGTTATGAAGGTAGTACTAAACTTACAGTTATCGAAAACGATAAGATTGAAAATAATGAAAATAGTAACTCATCTTCAAATAGTGGTTCTACTTCTTCTAATAATTCTAATTCAGGAAGTAAACCGAATAATTCTAATTCGGGTAATAGCAAACCAGGTAATTCAAGTGGTAATGAAAATAATAATGGCGGACAATCAACTCCTAATAATCCCCCAAGTAATCCAAAGCCAGATCATGACACTTCCTATTCTTTTGATACTAAGAATGTTATAACTCCTCAAGTAATAACTTGTAATGAAGAAACTAAAGAGGAAGAGAATTTTGATTTAGTGATTGATCATTATGGAACAAAAGAAATAACACATTTTGGTTATATAAAATATCGTATTAATGAAGATTGTTCCATAACCATTATTAATTATTTGAATCGAGGGGCAACACAAATTGATTATGCTTATGAGAATTTTACAGGAACAGCGGCATCGATGCTTAATGAAGCCATTAAAAAATATGAAACAAAAGATAATCCATTAAGTGGGTATCAAACTACTTTAAATAATTTTTTACAATTAACCAACGAAGCAAGAAGCAATGCTGGCTTAAATGACTTAACTTTTGATTATCATTTATCAATTTTAGCAACAATGAGAGCAATGGAACTTGCTTATTCAAATGTAGGTTATGAAAACCATTTAAGGCCAAATAACATGCCTTGGTATAGCTTATGGAGTGAATATGGAGTATCACAACCATCAAAAAGAGCTGAAAATATTGCGTATAATTTTAGTACGGATAAAAGAGCTTTTGATGCCTGGATGTTATCAGAATCACATAAAGCTAACATTTTAGATAAGATGTATAAAAAAATGGGAATAGGCAAATTTACCTATAATGGCAAAACTTATCATGTAGAGTTATTTTCAACATAATGAAAAGACATTAGTAATATGGAAACTAATGTCTTTTTGATATTTTAAATTATGTTTTAAGCTGCAGCTGCAGGACCAGTAGGACCTTGTGGAATTGTTAAATTTAAGGTGTAATTTGGTGCTGTACCAACTAGTTCGGCAGCAGCATCAGTTCCTGGAGCACCTGTGGTTACTGTTCCAATTGTAATAGTTGGAGTTGGAGCATCGGCTCCGTCAGCACCATCAGCACCAGCGGCTCCGGTTGGACCTGTTGGACCAGTAGGTCCTGTTGGGCCTGTTGCTCCTGTTTCACCAACTAAGCCTTGGATTCCTTGAAGTCC
>CANRLI010000047.1 GCA_947631475.1 uncultured Bacilli bacterium
CCAGGCGCCGCTCAGTAAGCCCCCACTCACATGTGTTTTTGTCTTAAATCAAAACTGCTTTTTTGTTCTAAATCTAAACTATTAATATAGCTATTAAAATCTTTAAAAGACAAATTCGGTTCTACTTTATAAAATTCTGTTACTGGTCTAGCATATCCTCCAGACATTTTTATATAATACTCATTTATTTCATCGATGGCTGACTCATAACTCTTAAATTCATATATTCCTACTTTTTCCCAATTAGGGTGTTCAATTTGATATACTTTACCATTTAAACTATATAAAACAAAGCAGTGCATATGTTCATCAGCTTCTAAATCATTGAATTGTTCATTTTCATATATTCTAGTACAATACATTTTATTACTTATATTTAATTGATTAAGCAAAGTACTCATTAAATAAACCTGTTCTATACATGTACCAATCCCATGTGATAATGTTTCTTCAAGACTTGCCGTTCGATATAATTTACGAAAATTTTTCATATTTCCTATATGTTCTTCGTTGTTAATATCTAACCACCCATATTTTATATTTTCTTTCATAAACTCTAATATATCTTGAGGCGATTTAATATCTTTAATTTTCACTTATATGCATCTCCCTACTTTATTTCAATTGTTCTTCCATCTATATATTCCTATTTTAATGCATTACTAATAACCACATTTTTAGCAATTTATTGTTTCCATAATCCTAAGCATTTCTTAAAACTCATCAGCATTAGTCATAATTTAATCGCATATTGCGCATTTTACCCTACACACTACATACTCCATCATTCATCAAACTCAGGCAACTTCATAACCAATCGACTTGGTTTATCACTACCATCTTGATAATGTAACCATTCTTCTTGTTTTATCCTATCAATTGTTTTTAAATCATGCTCAAATTTTAGTAAAGCATGCTTTTTACCATATATGTCTTCTCTTTTTATTGCTCTTTCTTGTCCACGCAATAATAATTCTTTATAACGGTCACTAAATAACCCTTTTCGATACTTAATTACTAATTTATTTTCTTCATCAAATTCATCATCATTTATTTCTATTAAATAAATTCTCGCTAATAATTTAACAGCTTTTCGATATGTCATTTTTTCACGAAGCATTATATATCTTGCCATATTAAAAGTAGTCTTACATCCATAACAACTTCCAATCCCAAACTCATTATTAATGCTTAATGAAGGAGATTTCTCTTCATGAAATTGACAAATGAACAAATATGAATCTATTCCACATAACTTAATATTATCATATACATTATTAGTAAATACCAAGTGAAATAAAGATCCCTCTTTTTGTAAAAAACTACCCAAAGACTGTGGTACTATCTTTTCTTCTAATAATTTTAGTAAATCATAACAGTCATTTAATAATCGGTCATATCTATCTAACAAACATCTTCGTTCTTCTAATTCAATTAAATATTTTTCACACAAACCATAATAAGCTGCATACTTTAAATAATTTGACCAATTACGTAAGACCACTCTTCTTAATTTATTAATTTCATCAAAAGTCTTTTTTATTTTACGATAATCATTTAAATCTAAACCTTCATTATGTAAATAACAATAATATTTATCGATTATTTTATTAAAATAAAAAAGTTCTTCTTCAGCACTTAAATAATATTTTTCGTCTTCTATACTACTGCTCATATCAAAACCCTCGTTTATTTATATTAATAATATCTTATCTTAAATAGATTTATTAGTCAAAAGATTTTTATAAAAAAATAAAAAAAATTAGAAGCAATTTCTTCTAATTGATTTCTTCTAATTATAATTTTTAAAATCATCTTCTGGTTTTAATATGATTCTTTTTACTACTTTTCTATCTTTATCAAATTTTATCCATTCTTTATTTTCTACTCGTTCAATTGTTAGTAAATCATGTTTAAATTTGAGTAAAGCACGTTTTTTGATATACGTTTCTTCTTTGGTATTTGTTCTATCAATAGCTTTTAATAATAGCTCTTTAAATTCATCTTGTAACAAAGCATTACGATATTTTTTTACTAAATCATCATTTTCAGAAAATAACTGGTTATTACCAATATCAATCATATAAACCAAAGCTAATAAACATACGGCTTCTTTATAATTTAATTTTTCATATTTAGTAAGATAGCTAATTGTTTTAAAACCTATTTTACAGCCAAAACAATTCCCTAAGCCAACTCCTTCACTAACACTTAATGAAGGTCTTCTATCATTATGAAACTGGCATCTAAATAAAAACGAATCAGTTGCATATAACTTAATTGGATTATTATTTTCATTATTAGTATATACTAAATGCGTTATAGAGCATTCTTGAGGTAGAAAATTATTTAAGGAGTTAGGAATAATATTGTTTTTTAATAGAAAAAGCAATGCATTATAATCTTCTAATAAACTTTCTATTTTATCTAAATTACTTCGATTCATTTCCCATTCTATAGAATCATATTCCTCTGTATTAATATAATTTTTATTTGTCATAATCGCTTTTTTCATTACAATATATTTTTTATATATCAAGCTTTCCAATTCTACTAATTCATGTATCATTGATTTTATGTTCTTATAATCATTTATATCTAAGCCTTCACTATATAGTCTACTTATATAACTCTCTACTTGTCTACCATATAAATCACAGGTTTTTTCTTCTTTTAACATTTCCTTAAAATTTCCCATTAGAGATTCCTCCCAAAAATAGTTAATATATATAATAACCTATCTTTATTATTTAGTCAAAAGATACTTCCAATATTTATTACTTCCATTGTTATTTCATATTTGTCATTACACCACTTATTTTTTGTTCTTTCTTCTTAACAACTAATATACTATCTAAAATAGTCATTAAGTCTCCGTAATCTAAAATTGCATCAGCTTTAATAATAGCATCTAAAAAAGCTTTAGAATCTTTAATTAATGAATAATCCAAATTATACTCTTCTAAACCATTTTTTTTACATATAAAATCAATTAGCTGTCTAATATATTCTCTTTCTGTTCGGCCATTTCCTTCTCTAAAAGGATGAATACTATCTAAATCAGCATATAATACGGTTATAAATTGTAGTAATTCATCTCTATTAGTAATTTTATTTATATTATGTTTGGCATTATCTAATGTTTTTTTTAATTCCCCATGAATAAATTGTGGTAAACAAAAAGGAATTTGTTTTGAAATTACTTCAGTTCTTAATTCACCAGCAAATGAGTATATATCCTTAAATAAAAATTTATGGATTCTTTGGTAATGTTCAATATCAAAGGTTTGTATACCAGCATTTAGATATAGTCTTGTTAGTCTATAAGTGGTAATTATATTTTCTAATCTATTTAATTCCACAGGATCATTTATACCTAAATAATTATTAAGTAGACCATCATCATCAAATTTTGATTTATAATTTAAAATATTATCTGCTCTTGCCATGAGATGTCTCCCCTTTTTGATAAGTTTGTTTATTGCCATTAAATTTTTTGACTAAAGTCGAAATTGATGTTCCATCTAAATTTTCATTACTCATTATATCCATCATCTTTTCTTGGTCTTTGTCTGTTAAAACATTATTTTCTAAAGCATTACTACTCCTTGCGTATTGAAAAGCTCTTTGCAGATCGTCTTTGTTAGTATCTTCATCTAACTTTTCGTCATTCAATATCATATTCCACCATCTTTCACTATCTTAATTTATTATCTTTAACTACTATTTTATTAATATTATCAAGAAATATTTTATTATACTTTTTTTATTTTAAAATCGTTATTAAATAATTAATTATTATTGGTAAAATTTTTTATTTATACCTAACACTCTTTCCACTAACACAATTGTTTATATACTTAGCATAATTAATACCATATCTAGGTTTATCATATACAAATAATTTAACTCTTTTTAACTCTCCATTTTCAATAGTTGAAATAAATTTTTTAACAACATCATTAAGAAGTGCTTCTTTAGAATCATAACTATGTAATCCTCTATATTCTAGCCAAGCATTTTCTACCCAATAATATTTTTTATGATCTTTATATATTAAAAATGTATGACTGATATCATATTTATCATTAGGATAGCAAATATAATAAGTTCGATAATCAATTTCCAACCTTGTAGCTATCTCTCTTTCTAATTCTACTTGATCAAAACATGTACCAATTTGACTTTCTAATAATTGTTTAGGACTTTGTAAATAAAATTCATTTTTAAAATTTTTTCTATAGCCCAAGTATTTATTTCCTTCTTTATCGCGATAACCTAATTTAACATTTTTAAGTTTTTCTTTTATTAAATCATAAAAATTATCATATTTCATAATTATTGTTCGTCCATTTTTTATAGCAATAAAACCTCTTTTTTCAAGAAAATTAATAGCTGTTTTATTATTTTTATAAACCCATGCATAAAGAATTAGCACTTCTTTTTTTATTTTATTAATTATATTTGTCCCAATACCTTGATTTCTATATTCTTTAAATAAGTATAATTCATCAATCATCGCCCCATTTTCATAAGGCATTACATAGTAAGCACCGATTACTTTACCAGAAACACATATAATTTTATATTCACTATAAGTCTTCTTTATATCTTTTAATACTGTTTTTCTTATTTTATCTTTATCATTATAATTTAAAGCCTTATCCATATCATCATCTATTAATGTAACCAGTTTTATACTAGAAAGTATTTCAATATCTTTTTCTTTAGCATCTATTATTTTATAATCAAGCATACTATCACCTACTTCTTTGACCATTATACTACCAAAAATATGATAAAAAAGATAGTCTTTCCCATCATTATTTATCGTCTTTATTATATTTTAAAATTTTTTTAATAAACACCCTTTAGGTATAATAAAAGACTATAAATTTATAGTCTAGATTGTTCCAATATCAAGACAACTTACGTCTAAAACATTCATTCCATCAAAGGTAACTTTAAAGACCATTGGAGCTGTATATCGACCGTCAATAATTGTTTTGTCAGCAAAACTTAAAATGATATTATCATCGACATTATACCCTATATCACACCATGCTGTTAGTAAAGTCGTAAGAGCTGTAGAATGAGAAACAACGGCTACTCGATTGCCTGTTTCAAACATCAATATATTTTTCATAGCATCAACTATTCTTTTTTTAGTTTGATTTAAAGACTCCCCACCAGATAGTTTAAAATCAAAATCTTTTCTTTGAAGTCTTTCAAAATCGACAGCTTTCATGTCACCCATATCACCAATACGTCGTTCATTTAAACGATCATCTATATTAATTATTGTATTATTCTCTAAAGCAATATATTTAGCTGTTTCTAAACATCTAACATAATTTGAACTATAAACAGCATCAATATTCTGTAATTCTTTCAGTTTACTTAATTTTTCCGCTCTTTTTTCACCACTTACAGACAAAAATGCCTTCTCATTATATATTTGTTTATTATCATGCATACTAATATTTTTCGTATTAACCCGTGGTGTAACTTCAGAATGTCTAATTAAATAAACTACAGTTTCCATTAGAAAATCACCTCAAATAACCCAAATGAAATTGCCATCATTATTGCCCCTGCTAATAAGACACCAGCCATAACGGCAATTACTGTTTTTTTAAAATCTAAATCTAAGATACTAGCTGCTAATGTTCCTGTCCAAGCCCCTGTCCCAGGAAGAGGAATTCCAACAAATAAGAACAAAGCCCAATATAAACCTTTACCAGCTTTGGCTTCTAATTTTTTACCACCTTTTTCACCTTTTAGTAAACACCAAGTAAAAAACTTGCCAATATATTTCTTATCTTTACCCCATTCTAATACTTTTCTTGCAAACAAATAAATTATTGGAACTGGTAGCATATTACTAATAATAGCTATTATAAAAGAAATAACTTTATTTAAACCTAAGCCAACAGCTATAGGAATTGCTCCTCTAAGTTCGATAAGTGGCACCATTGACACCAAACAAACTATTATATATTTAAATAACATCATAATCACCCTTCATAACCTATAAAAAATTTATCATAGATAAAAAAATAAGTAAATATTAAATATAATCCATTTTCCTAAAATCTTTATATCAATAAATTCTTTTTTCAATTATAACATATTTTAAAAATATATAAATCAAAAAGAAAAAGACCCTTTATCGTCTTTTTCTACAAGTGTGAGTTTGAGTTTATATGTTATTTTAATTGTATAGGGTTTTATATTATATAATTAAATTTATTATCTTTTTATATTTAATTTATAACATAGTATTTTATATCTATATCATTCTTCCTTTCATACTTAAATAATAATATATAAATATGAAATTATTGTGAAGAACTAGTGAAATTTTACTTCTTTACACTACTTTTCTTTATTCTAAAATAAAACGTAGTTCCTTTATTTAATTCACTTTTAACACCATAAGTAAAGTCATGATATTCTAAGATATTTTTTACAATAGATAATCCTAAACCTGTTCCAACAATATTTCTTTTATGATTTTTTTCATTTTTATAATATTTATCCCATATATGCTCTATTTTACTTGGTTCAATTCCTTTACCAGAATCAATAATTTCAACTAAAAATTCCTTCTTTTCTTCCGTTACTTTGATTATAACAGTATTATCTTCCCCAGTATAATTAATAGCATTATTTACTAAATTATAAATGACTTGATTTATTTTATTTTTATCAGCTCTAACCAACGTTGTATCTGGTGCTATGACCTTTATTTTATAGCCCTCTGTTTCTTTTAAAATATCATATCTTTTAACTACATCATTAATCTCTGCTG
This sequence comes from uncultured Bacilli bacterium, assembly GCA_947631475.1. GTDB lineage: Bacteria > Bacillota_I > Bacilli_A > RF39 > UBA660 > Coprovivens. The sequence continues at coordinate 6,815 of CANRLI010000047.1, forward strand.
TTAAATCAAAAGTTTCGATTTGTAAAACATCACTATTGGCTTGTAATTTAGATAAATCTAAAATATCACTAACTAAAGTATTTAAACGATCTGTTTCTTCAATAATTACATTTAGATTATCTTCCCTTTTCTTTTTATTTTTATAGGTTATATCTCTAACCATTTCCGCATAAGCTTTAATCATAGTTAATGGTGTTTTTAAATCATGTGAAACATTGGCCATCAAATCTCGACGATACTGATCTGTTTTACTTACTTCACTTTCCAAATAATTCAAAGTATCTGCTAATTCATCAATCTCTTTAATACCATTTTTTTCAAATTTAACATCATAATTACCATTCGCTAATACTTTAGCTTTAGCTGTAATCTTTGTAATCGGTTCACTTATAACTTTAGCTAAAAAATAACTAATAATAATGGCTAAAACAATGACAACTATTGTAATATAAATCAATTGATCTTTTATTAAATTATAATTTTTATTAACATTAGTTAACATAGTAAACAAAAAGACATAACCATCTTGTGATTTTACACCATATAGTAAGGCATAAGCTTTATAATCACGATTAACTAATTTAATCGCTTCCATATTTTCATCGTCATTAATTAATTGGTTTTTATATTGAGCAATATATGTATCATTTCGTCCTAAAAGACATCCTGTAGCAGCATCATTATATAGAAATGATCTGCCATACTGATCGATATGCTCTATACAAACAGCATTATTATAAACAACATTTTTTAAGTAATTTGGTAATTCATCACCATCTATTTCACTTATTTCTTCAGCAATATTGCGCATATCTCTTAATTGATATTTTTCATAAAGATAATTAGTTAAAAGCAATTGCGTTGCCCATAAAAATAATAAAATAAAAGTTGAAAATAAAATTAAATAAAATAGAGTTTTATTTTTGATATCACTTGGCGTTTTAATCTTTGTATTCAAATTTATAACCTATTCCGCGAACTGTTTTAATTAGATTACCATAATTACCCAAATTTTTTCTTAATGTTTTAACGTGTGTATCAATTGTTCGATCATCTCCATAAAAGTCGTAGCCCCAAACATTCGTTAGTAATTGTTCTCTAGATAAAGCAATATTTTTATTAGCTACAAAATATTTTAACAAATCATATTCTTTTGGTGTTAAAGAAATAGCTTGGTTATCTATCATTACTTCATGAGCTTTATCATCAATTATTAAGCCATCAAACTGATAAGTAGAACCATTGCCAAAACTTCTTTTAGCCACAGCTTTAATTCTTGCAACCAATTCTTTTGGACTAAATGGTTTAGTTACATAATCGTCTATTCCTAAATCAAAACCAATAAGTTTATCATATTCTTCGCTACGAGCTGATAACATTATAAAAGGAACGTCTTTCTTAGCCTTTATTTCTTTACAAGCTTGATATCCATCTTTATGAGGCATCATTATATCCATAATAATTAAAGAATAATCATTTTCTAAGGCTTTTTTCACAGCTTCATCGCCATTTTGAGCCTCTTCTACTTCATATCCTTCTAAGGTTAAGTATTCACGAATAACATTTCTTATTAATTCTTCATCATCAACAACTAAAATCTTCAAACATACCACCTCTAGTAACTATATATTATAATACAATTGTGAAAATTCAAT
>CANRLI010000048.1 GCA_947631475.1 uncultured Bacilli bacterium
CGGTTAGTTGCATAATTAGATAAAACACAACGACCACTCATACTCGTACACATTGCACCATGAATAAAACATTCTAATTCTAAACCGGTTTCTTTTTTAATACGAGCAATATCTTCTTTTGATGCTTCACGAGCTAGGACAACACGTGATGCTCCTAATTCTTTATAAAAGTTAACGGCTTCATAATTTAAAGATGAAGCTTGAGTACTAACGTGTAAATCTAATTTAAGATTTAACTGACGCCATAAAGCCATAATTGCAACATCAGAAACTATAATGGCATCTACTCCGATTTGATCTAACTCTTGTAAGTAAGTACTTACACCCTGTAAATCTTCATCATGGAAAACAATATTAACGGTCACATATACTTTTTTATTTAAATTATGAGCATATAAAACAGCTTCTTTAATATCAGCAAGGGAAAAATTGAGAGCATTAGCTCGTAAACTATAGTCTCTACCTCCTATATAGATGGCATCAGCACCATATAAACAAGCTATTTTAAGTCTTTCTAAATCGCCAGCGGGGGCTAATAACTCTAATTGGGCCATTATTTACTTCGCTCCTTTAACTTATAAATAGTTGGTTGATGAAGAAAACCAGTATCTTCACCAGGTTGAATAGTTAAATCTTTTAAAAAGGTTAAAACCTGCGGTAAATCGACTAAAGTAGGATTTACATAAAAATATTTAACATTAGGTAAATTAAGTAATTCAGAACCATTAAAAATATGCGGTGAATACATAACTGTACCATAGTCATTTTCAAAAGCTCTAAATTTAACTTTGGTAGCTTGATCAGTTATAACATTAGTGTTTTGATAAGGAATATTAAAGTTTTGAGACCAGTTAGATAATAATAAACGACGAGAATACATTGCTTGATTATAGCCATATAAATGAAGACAAACGGGTTTATGAGCTTTACTCGTAATAGTCTTTATTTCTTCTAAAGTAAGTTCATTACTTATAAAAATACTATCTAGACGGTCTAACCAAAAATTAACGGTTGGAGAGTTAGTCGCCAAATGATTTTGAAATAAAATCATTTCTAAATTAGAGGAAGTATCTTTTAGATACTCGTATACACCAACATCTTCAAAAATAAGACCTTTTATGGTTTTTAAAGTAGGAATAATAGATTTTAAATTATCAATATCGTCAGATGTTAAAAGACGATTTAATAAAAGATATTTATTTGAAACAGAGCAATTTTCAATTTCATTTAAAGAATAAGTATTATAACCAACACAGTAGTCAGTTAAACCAAAAAGAAAAGCAGAAACTCCTGCTTTTCTATAATCTTCAATATGTTTTAGATCATCAACATAAATTAATATATTAGATATCATTTTTCCTGATGCTTACAGATAAGCCGTCTCCTACATCGTAAAACTTTGTTTCAAATTCATCATTATTTTTAAGAAAATCAATATAATTTTCTATTTTACCTACTAATTGTTTCAAATTACGACTAGCAATTTGATTACGATTACCAACATGTCCATGAAATTTTAAATTATCTGAAATAATAACCCCACCAGGATTTAAAAAATATTTATATTTTTCAAAGAATTTAGTATATTGACCCTTCGCAGCATCAATAAAGATTAAATCATAACTTACGCCAGATAAATTAACTTCTAAAGCATCTTGGTAGACAATATCAATTCTTTTTTCAAGACCACATTTTTTGACGTTTTTTAAACATTCCATGTAACGAGTTTCATCTCTTTCAATCGTCGTTACTTTGATATCGTCACTAACTGAAGCCATTAAAATGGCTGAATAACCAATTGCACTTCCTAGTTCAAGAATTTTCTTTACTTCATTTACTTTAATAAATTTTAAGATAAAGGCAATTGAATCTTTTTCAATGATTGGAACATTATGATCTTTAGCATATTGTTCCATTTCTATAATTTGTTCTTTCATTTTGTTTCACCTTACTTGTAATAATACCATAAGCCATTATTTTTTAATTCGTTTATTTTAGCAACATGGCTTTCATAGTCAACGTTAAAATAAGTATTACCATTCTTATCAGCTACAAAGTAATAGTATTCATTATGATGAGGATTTAAAGCAGCAATAAAGGATTTAAGACTAGGATTACATATTGGACCAACGGGTAACATTCCTGCCATTGCACTAGATCTAGTATTATAGGCATTAACAGCATTAGTTTCATCGACAGTTAAGTCACGTTCCCATAATTCTAACTTAAAAGCATAATAGGTTGTGACATCACTACCTAATGGCATACCACTATTTAAGCGGTTATATAAGACACCAGCTATATCAGCTCGGGAGTCTTTTGCCGGATCATTACTAGCTCCTTCAAGCTCGATAATACTTGCTAGAGTTAATAATTCATGAAATGAATACTTGTTTTGAGTTATTTCGTCTTGATATGGTTTTAATTTATTACTTGTACCATTTAATAATACTTCTATTATATCTTTAATACTTGCATCTTCATAAAAAGAATAAGTATCGGGATATAAGTACCCTTCAAGGGCATAATATAACTTATCATTTAATATTTCATCAGTCAAGAACCAATATTTGTCTATTAATTCTTGTAAATATGTTTGATCAGTGATTACTTGCATAATTTCATCTTCCGTATATGGGAAATTAGCACTAATTGTTTTTACATAATTAGTTAATCTTTTACCTTCAACGAAGGTTACCTTAATACTATTATCAATTACATTGCCGTTAGTTATTTTAGTTAATATTTCAGGTAAAGTCATATGACGATTTAGACTATAAGTACCGGCTTGTAAATTAGTATTATGAAATTTTAGATAAATATATCCAACATATTTATTTCTAATTAATTGGGCCTCATATAAGTTATTGATAATAGTTTTAGAGGGTGTACCTTGGTCGATAATAAAAGTAACGGCTTCTTCGTTTTCTGATACCCCTTTTAAAGATGTTTGATAAAAAACAAATAAACCACCACATGCAATAACAATAAGGACAAGGAAGATAATTAAAGTAATAATTATTTTCTTTTTCATGTTTACTGGGCGTTACCTACAGATTCATCAATTTTTTCTTGAACTGATGTTAAGATGTTTTCGATAACTAACCATTCTTTTTCAGTTTCAACAGGCAATAAAGTTGGATCTTGACCAGTTGGATCATAAACTGAGGCATAAACTTTAGTACTTCCTTCTTCATCTAAAGTGTTATCTGTATAAACGATATAACTTTTTTTAGTTTCATCAGAATCAAAAGTAAAGAGAATCTCACACTCTACTTCTTCTCCTTTGTCATTAACAATTGTAAAAACTCCTTTTTTCTCTTCTTTCATTTTTATTTTCCTTTCGTTTTCAAAAATGTGTCTAGAATTATACTAGCAGCAATACCATCAACTACTTTCTTTCTTTTTTGACGATTAACATCAGCTTGTAAAAGAACATTGGTGGCCATAATCGTAGTTAAACGTTCATCAATTAAGTGAACATTTAAATGATATCTACTTTCTAAAGCTTCTTGAAATTTAAGACTTCTAGTAGCAGCAAAACCTAGACTATTATTCATATTCTTGGGTAATCCTAAGACTAAATCAGTAATTTGATAGTCATTTATAATGCTATCTAAATCTTTAAATAAAAGATTATAATCTTCGCCATCCCATTTTAATACTTTATAAGGTGAGGCAATCATGTTTGTTTTATCAGATAGAGCGAGCCCTAATGTTTTAGTTCCTAAATCAAGACCTAAGCATCGCATTTACTATTTAGATAGTCCTCTAAAATAATAGCCATTATTTCAGCACGTTCAAATTCTAATATCTTATTACGACAATCTTTGTAATTAGATATATAACCAGGATCACCACTGATTAAATAACCAACTATTTGATTAATAGGATTATATCCCCTTTCTTTTAAGGCACTAAATATCTCTTTAAGTGCTTGAGAAATTAGTTTACTTTTTACTAAACTAATATCATATAAACTTGTATTACCATCCATATAACACACCTTCTTAAGTACACTATAATTTTATCATTAAATCAGATATTTGAAAAGAGCTAATAAAGGGAATTTCAATTAATTAAAAAAACAACTCTATTTATTAGAATTGTTTGGATCGTATTCAATATTTAAGTGATGGTAAGCTTTTTCGGTTGCAACACGTCCCCTTGGGGTACGCTTTACAAAACCTTCTTGTAATAAGTAAGGTTCGACGACATCTTCAATAGTTGTAACTTCTTCACCAATGGAAGTTGCAACGGTTTGGGCTCCAACTGGACCACCATTAAATTTAGTAATTAAAGCTTCTAAATATTGCATATCTATTTGATCTAAGCCTGAATCATCTACTTTTAAACGTTTAAGAGACGTTCTAGTAATTTCAGCATCGATAGTGTCTTGTTCAAATACTAAAGCAAAATCACGAACACGTTTAAATAAACGGTTAGCAATTCGTGGAGTCTTACGACTTCTTCTAGCTAGTTCTAAGGCTGCTTCTTTTTCAATAGGCATACCTAATACTTTACTTGTACGATTAATGATTTGAAATAGTTCATCATCAGTATAATAACTTAATTTAGCGGTAATACCAAAACGATCACGTAAAGGAGCTGAAATATCACCGGCTCTAGTGGTTGCGCCAACTAAGGTAAAGGGTGGTAAATCAATTCGTAAATTACGTGATGAACCATCATTATTAGTAATAACTATATCTAAAACAAAATCTTCCATAGCTGGATATAAAATTTCTTCAATATAGCGGGGAATACGATGAATTTCATCAATAAATAAAACATCACCTGGCTCAAGAGTCGATAAAATAGCTGCTAAATCACCACTCTTTTCAATAGAGGGACCAGAGGCTGTCTTAATATTCGTACCCATTTCATTGGCAATAATATGAGCTAAAGTGGTTTTACCAAGACCAGGAGGACCATATAATAATACATGATCTAATACCTCATCACGCATTTTACAAGCCTTAATAAAAACTCGTAAATTTTCCTTAATATCAGTTTGCCCAATATATTCATCTAAATGAGATGGTCTAATTGATATATCAAATTCATCTAAGGATGGTTCTTTTTGACCATCAACTAAACGTTTCATTAATTCGCCCCCTTAATATATTTATAGATTTCAGCCCAACTTTCAACACGATGTAAATCCGTTTCATTTTCATTAAAACGATCACCCATCAAAAGACCATCAATTTGATAATCTTGGGCATCATAAATATTTTTAATATCATTATCAATTAATAAATCAACACCTAAATCATGACAAGCTTCGCCCTTTTTACTTGTATCCATAATAAGCCTATGATACTTAAAACCATTCTTTTTTAACCATTTTTTAGTAATATTACGAACTTTAATACCACCTTTACGACGAGTAATAAAAATAATTTCATGACCTTCAGCATATAACATACTAATATACTTAGCAGCATCTTCTATAGGTTCTAAATCAGCATAATGGTTGCCTTTTCTAATATTTTTCATAAAACCATCAACATCTAGAACATTCCAATAAAATAATTCCATAAAACTATAAGCATTAGGATTTTTAAAACCTTTATCTTTAACATGCTCTTTATCATAACGAAGAGCTTCTTTAATTATTTTCTCATTTGTTTTTGAGACTGTATCATCAATATCTATTGCTATTTTCATAAACTACCTCATTAATAACTTTAATGCATCTTTTAATTGTTTTTCAATTGGTAATGATGCATCTATTTGTGGTAAAATCTTTTTAATATCCGTCTTCTTATAACCTAAACTATCTAAAACACCCATCAATTCTTCAAAACCATCATTAGTAAATAAATCATCATTCTTAACTAATTTACCTTTTAAATCAAGAATTATTTGGCGAGCAACTTTATCGCCAACTTTAGGGAATTTAGTTAAATACATAATATTTTCACGTTCTATGGCATCATATAAAGAATCAACAGGACTAGCTAATAATGGTAAAGCTAATTTAGGACCTACCCCTTTAACATTAATAAGTCTTAAAAAGAAATCACGTTCTATTTCACTTTTAAAACCATATAAAGTAAATTCATCTTCACGGATATGACTATATATATAAATAGTATATTCTTCTTGTTCTTGATATAAATAGGGATTAGGAACATATATTAAATAACCGATGCCATTATTATCTAAACTTATATAATTAGGACCATATGATGTTACTTTTCCTTTAATATAATTAAACATTTTCTCCACATCCTTTAAAGTAAGTATAGCATACATATGTACTTAACAAAAGAAAAAATTACGTACTTAAAATAAAACTATACTTATCACTAATAATCTTTTGCTGATTAACTATTTTATAAATCATTTCAACTGATGACGTAACATTAATATCACTTTTCTCATGAGTATCTGTATCATATAACTGATAAAGATATCCATTAAAATCAAGAATTAAAAAATTACCACTTATTTTATAAGTTCCTTCATATAGATAACGAGCTCCTGTAAAAGAAATATACTCATATAACTTACAAGTCTTATCTTCTCTTAATTCTAAATACGAAATACCCTTAGCAGCACAAAACGTACTATCTACATAACATTCATTAAGATTATAAGTTCCCATATTTAAAGAAGCATCTGGAACTATAGGCGAAGTAATTTGCTCATTTATTTTAACTAAACTATCTAAAATAGTAATATTAATATTTCGTATATTACTAGTAACATTAACTAAACCAAAATAAGTAAAACCATTAGATACATAAGATATTTCATGTAAACCCATAAACATAGATGAAATAGTACAATGATCAGATAGACATTCTAAAGGATTGCCATCAAGTGTTAATTGACTATTTTCTTCAATATTAAATACGACATTATCAATAACACCTAAAGCACTAGTATTACCACTTTGATTACTAACATTTATTTTATTATAAGTAAATTCACTTCGTTTAAATAATGTACTTTGGCCTTTTTTAGTAAAGATAACATCATCAGTAGTAATTAATTTATCTCCATAATAAAAACTATTTAAAAAACTATCTAAATCAGGATAAAGAGAACTATCCTTATAATATAAATTATATAAATCCTTTAAAGTATTTTTATTATACATTAAATCAATAACACTATTAAACTCAGTAATAGATAATTGCTCATGATTATCTAAATGATTATATATAAAATTATAATTATGATGGTTAAATTCCTTTACATAACTATCTTTTAGATAATTATCATAATAAGAATAACAATATATAACATATAATAAAAATAATATAAATAGAAAAAACGTAATAGTAAGACTTATCGTAATAATTAAATTCTTATTGGTCATCATATCACTACCCTTACCTTTTATTAAGTATAACATAAATTTTATAATTTAACTTTATTTATTTAATAAAAGCCCACAAAGTGGACTTTTATATTTATTACTTAATTTAATAAAGCTTTTATTTTATTAACTAATTCACCAAATGAATGATAGAATCCTTTTTTTCTAAATTCATTAGTAAAAGTTACTTGATATTCTTTACCTTTGGCGACATTTAAGGTTGCACCATTTGTATTAATAGCACCTGTAACACTTTTTAGATTATATTCTTGTGGTATAACTTCGGTAATTTTGTAATTACCAGGTTTTATATAAAGTGTTTGACACTCACCACTATCAAGTCTAACACCAGTATCGTAGTTATCACTTGTTACTTTAATTTGGAAAGTTCGCTTAGTAGTGGCCCCTGTCACGTTTTTACATATTTTAAGACGTGATAAGTTATCAAAACTAGCTGATGCTTCGTATTTACCTTCTTTGGCTAATTCATATTTAGGATGAGCTGCATCGGGTAAAGCACCCATAATTTTAACGGTATTAGTGATTGTTCCTATATCTTCTTCCGTAACTTTATATGTGGCCGTAATCGTAACGGTAGCGTTAGCGGCCAGGCTAGCAATATTTACAATATGTTGTGAACCTACTACATACCCTGTACCACTTACAAATGTCGCTTTTTCATTATCTTCTTTAATTATAATATCTCTAATTGGGAAACTAGCTGTATTAGTTACTTTAATTGCGTAAGTAACTGTATCTCCTATACGATAAAAATCCTTTTTATCAACTATTTCTTTAGTAATTGTTGGACTAAAAGTACCTGCTAATTC
>CANRLI010000049.1 GCA_947631475.1 uncultured Bacilli bacterium
TTTTTTCTTCTACTACCATGTGACCTTTGAAAATTTGTATTATGCTCACCACAATATATCTTTGATGAAAAAGGATACTTAACCCCACCAGACCAATAATTATTGTTTTGATAACCTTGTATTCTAGCATCTAAAATCTCATTTGCCTTATCCCATAATTCCTCTGATACTATTGCTGGGACACTATCATCTTCACACTTATATATTACTTGCTCATCTTTTTCATTTTTCTTTCTTTTCTTTGTCCTATAATCCAATATCTCATATGTTCTTGCCCGATAAAATCCCTTATACTTTGGATTTTGTATCATTCTTTTAAGAGAATCTTTATCATATAATCTTCCTTTTTTATTAAGGTATCCTTCATCAGATAATTTCTTAGCCAACTTGTGAAAACCATATTCACCAGTTGCATATAGTTCAAATAACTTTCTTATCATCTTTGCTTCTTCTTCAATAATAACTAGTTTGCAATTATCTTTTTTATAACCAGTTATATTTGATGAACCAAGTACATGACCTTCTCTTATTGCTTTACGATACCCAAACTTAACACTTGCGGAAATCTTTTTAGATTCTTCTTGGGCAATATTAAACAATATATTAAGTGTTAATTCAGAGTTTGGATCAAATGTATTAAGAGATTGGTTTTCAAAGAATATACCAACCCCACATTCTTTTAATTTTCTAATGTAGTGAATACTATCTTCTAAATCACGAGCAAATCTTGATACATCCTTTGTAATAATCAAATCAAACTTATTTAACTTTGCATCTCTAATCATTCTCATAAATGATGGACGTTTATCTGCTCTTGTACCAGTAACTCCTTCCTCAACATAGCCATCAACAAAAGTCCATTCTTTTTTACTTTTGATATAGTTATCATAATAATCCAATTGATTCTCTAATGAATTAAGTTGAACATCACTATCTGTTGATACACGACAATAATAAGTAACACGTAGTGGAAGATTATATATCTTTTCACCACGACTTATTGCCCTTACAACATCATAATAGTTCATAATCTTCCACCACCTTTGCTGCAATATGCTTTATTTATGCTTCTGGTAAAGTTTTAATCATTTTAAGTAATTTTTCATTTGCTTTTGTAAATGTATTCTCATCAATAACATTTCTTTTATATAAGTTATTGTTAATGATAATTTGTAGTTGTAATTCTGTTATAGTATTTATTTTCATTTAGTCACCTTTCTTTAATTAAACATCACTTAATCGTATGTCCTAAATAATTAGAATATGATATACTGATTACTTTTTTAACTTGCTTTGTTTGCATAATGACTAGTGCTGATAAAAAAAGATATATCTTAATATTTGTTTATCACTTATAATTAGTGGTCACTATATGGTATCTACGTTTTTAAAAGTTGAACCAGGTTCATAATTTTTCCATATTGGTAAATTTCTATTAATTGTTTCTAAATCATATGCTTGATAATTATTGGAATCAAAAGTCGGACGTGAACCCATTGCTAATATTTCACCTGTATTAGGATCCATTACAACGGATAAGGCCTGTTCTGGCGAATACTTTGCATCAACATTTTCTAATTCTTTTTCTAAAGCCAACTGGATATCAATATCAATTGTTAAGGTAATATCCATTCCATTTTGTGCTTGTTCATAAATTTCTAAATTATTTAAACGATTACCTTTACCATCAGAAGTATACTTGATTGAACCATCTTTACCCGTTAAATACTCATCATATTTTAATTCCAAACCAGATAAACCTTGATTATCAATGCCAACATAGCCCAAAACATGAGCTAATACTTCGCCATAGGGATAATAGCGTTTAGACTCTTTCATTAAGTATAAACCATCTATATTAAGGGCATTTATCTTATCAGCTATTTCACTATTTAATTGTCTACCTTCTGGATTTATTTTTTCTAAAGAAGTCCTTTTTTTCAAATGTTTTAACATTTTATCATAATCAGTTCCTAAAACCTCAGCTAATTTTTGCGCCGTTGCTTCTTTATCAACTATTTGATTTGGTACAGCGTACAAAGTAGTAGTTGTAATATTAGTTGCCAGAATCTTTCCATTTCGGTCTAGTATTTTACCTCGATCAGCTGTAATAGGTAAATTTCTTTGCCATAAAGAAGTAGCTAAATGATTTAATTTATTATAACTAAAAACTTGAATATAAAAGATTCTAATTAATATAAAAAGTAAAATTAATAAAATACTTATTAATATAATTCTTATTCTAAATTGTTTATCTTTAATAAACATATTATCACCAATAAATAATATGTTTTAATAAGAAATAAATACAATAAACAATTCATAAGATTGCAATCAATATTTGAATTTGTTAAAATATAAAAGTATAGATAAGATGTGATAATATGAAAAAACTTCTTTTTATAATCTTGTTCTTTCTTGTTTTAATAAACAAACCTAATGCTTTACCATTACCAGTCGAAGTAACAGCTGATGCTGTTGTATTAATGAATCTTGATAATGGGCAAGTTGTTTATGAAAAAAATCCTGATAAAAGTGAAATTTTAGCTAGTTTAACAAAAATGATGACTGTATATACAGTTATTCAAAATAAAGAAGATTTAAATGAAGTAATAACTATAACTAATGCTGATATTGAAGCTTTATGGGATTATACGGTTGTCGGTTTAGAAGAAAATGACCGTGTTACATATTTAGATTTAATATATGGAGCTATGCTAAAATCAGGTGCTGATGCTGCCCGAGCATTAGCTATTCATATGAGTGGGTCTGAAGCTGCTTTTGTTAATCTTATGAATCAAGAAGCTGTTAAAATGGGCTTACGTCACACTCATTTTGCTGATTCTTTTGGTGGTGATGATAACAATATATCTACTGCTCGTGAAATGGCTTTATTTGTTAAAGAAGCTACTAAAAATGATCTTTTTAAAAAAGTATTTGGAACCTATACTTATCATATGAGTAATGGGATTCAAGTCTATAATGATACCCGTAATTTAGCTCGTTTTTATGATTTTGACCCTAATATTATGACTGGTAATAAACCTGGTTTTACAACCCCAGCTGGTCTTTTACTTGCTTCAACTGCCACAATTGGTGGGGTTAATTATGCCCTAATCGTTTGTAAATCAACAGTTAATGAAATATATAGTACTCATGTTTTAGATAGCTACAAAGTATATAACTATTTACTTGATCATCAAATAGAACAAAGAACTGTTATCAAAAAAGGTACTGTCTTAACCACCATTAAAGTTTTAGATGGTACAATTAGTGAATATGCTGTTTTATCAGATAAAAATATTACTTTAGAACTAACTCCCGATGAATTTGATCATCTTACTTATAATTATAATGTTACTAAACAATTAACTCCTAATGATGAAGTAGGGGAAAATCTTGGTTACATGGATATTTTAGTAAATAATGAAGTCATCTATACTTATAATATTTACTTACAAGATAAAATCTATTCTTATCATGAACAATCTAAGAAAGTTTTAATAATGATAATTATCTTAGCCTTTATTATCATTATCTTACTATGTACTAACTTATTTAATTCTAAAAAACATAAATAATAAATAAAACTTATTATTTTTTTTATCTTTCAATAATATTATTTAAATAGAAATAAATATAAAAAGAGAGGTAAAAAAATAATGAAAATAGATAAAGTTTTATTAATATCCACTATTATATTAATTTTATTTGGTATTTTAATGGTCTACTCATCTAGTAATATATGGGCTTTATATAAGTTTAATGATGCTTTTAAATATGTTAAGTCCCAATTTTTCTTTTTTGTAATAGGCTTAATACTTATTTATATTATTTTAAAAATAAATCCTGATTTATATGAAAAATATGCTAATCAGTTTTTATTAATTTGTTTTATATTACTAGTATTAGTATTAATTCCAGGTATTGGTAAAGTAAGAAATGGTTCACGTAGTTGGTTTGGTATTGGTCCTTTAGGTATTCAACCCTCAGAATTTAGTAAATTAGGTCTTATTATTTATACTTCAAAATATTTAGCCCATAATAATAAAAATATTAAAGATATTAAAAAAGGTTTATTACCATTATTCTTAATTATTTGTCTTTTCTTTTTATTAATAATGCTTGAACCTGATTTTGGTACCGCCATGGTTATTATTTTAACTTTAATAGGTCTTATTTATATTTCTGGTCCTAAATTAGGCTTTTTTCTTAAAATAGGTCTTATCGGTTTAATTGGCATTGTTATTTTAATTGCCATCGCCCCTTATCGTCTTCAAAGAATTGTTTCTTATTTAAATCCTTGGAGTGATCCTTTAGGTAGTGGTTTTCAAATTATTCAAAGTTTATATGCTATTGGTCCTTCTAGTTTACTAGGTCAAGGCTTTGGTAATTCTATTCAAAAGAATTTTTATTTACCAGAACCTCAAACTGATTTTATTTTTAGTATTATTGCTGAAGAATTTGGCTTTTTAGGTGTCTTATTTGTTATATCCTTATTTTTTATTATTTTTTATCGTTCTATTAAAATAGCATTAAAAGAAACTAATCTATTTCATAAGTATTTAACTTTTGGTTTATCATTTGGTATCATTCTTCAAGTTATATTAAATATTTTAGTTGTTACTGGTACCATTCCAACTACTGGAATAACTTGTGTTTTCTTATCATATGGTGGTTCTAGTTTACTTGTAAGTATGGCTAGTATTGGAATTATCTTAAATATTTCTAGAAATAATTAAAATATAGTTGACACAGAAACATATGTTTGGTATGTTTTAATTGTAATTAACGTAAGGGGGATTTTATATGAATAATGTTATACTAACTGAACAAGTAAAAATAGAAAGTATGATTTATGAAATAAGAGGAAAGCAAGTCATGCTAGACTCTGATTTAGCAACATTATATCAAGTTGAAACCAAAAGAATTAATGAATCTGTAAGAAGAAATCCTGAAAAATTTCCCGAAAGATTTAGTTTTAAATTAACAGCTGAAGAAAGCGAAATTTTTTGGTCGCAATTTGCGACCAAAAAAAATAATTATATCGAAACTCGTGGTGGCAAATATAAAAATCCCCGCGTATTTACTGAACAAGGTATCGCGATGCTTGCCACTATTTTAAAATCTAATGTTGCCACGCAAGTTAGTATTGCAATTATAGAATAATATCCAGTTATTTTGTATGCGTAACTTATTAAAAATCAGTTGTATTTGCAAAGTTTAGGGAATAACCAGTGTTTTCTTATCATATGGTGGTTCATCCTATTAGTTAGTATGATTTCTATAGGTATTATTCTTTCTATTAGTAAAAAACAAAACCAATAGCAATTAATATGATAGAATACTTAAGGAGGTGTTATTTGATGATTAAAATAACTTTGGCTAGTAGCTCGCATGCTAAAAGTGCCATCTTAAATAGAGTTCATCTTTATCATGAATGTCTAAAGCCTATATGTGAAGAAATATCTAATGAGCAGGATCCTTACAAATACGTTATGGATATAGCTAAACAGAAATTAGAAAGTATTGAAGATCTCATTAAAGAAGGTTTAATAATCTCTTTAGATTGTATTGTTTTATTAGGCAATCAAATAGTTACAAAACCTCATAATATTGAGGAAGCAGAAACTAATATAAGAAAATGTTCCAATAATTTTTCTAAGATTATTACTGGTATTGCTATTAAAAATATTGATACTAAACAAACTTTTTATGATTATCAGGAATCAACCGTTTATTTTAAACCAATCTCCAAAGAAGACATTGCCTATTATATTGCCGAAGAAAAAGACATCTTAAATGTATCTGGTTATGTAATTGAAAATATTGCTTCTAACTTTATTAAAAAGATTGATGGTAGCTTTTATAACATTTTAGGTGTTCCTGTTGAAAAAATTTATGAAATACTTAATAAAATGAATATTCATTTAAAGGATATTGTCAAAAGATAAAAACAAATCGATAAATTTGACATAATAATTTAAAAAGCATATAATTTCAACTATGAAAGAAGGTCCTTTATGGGAAAATTTAGTAATTTATCTACCAATAACAAAATATTAGCAACTGGAACTATTGCTGTTGCCGCTGCTATTGTTATTTCCAATTTTCCATTTCAAAAATTTTTAAATTCTAAAAATAATCAAAATTCAGTAGATAATTCTCCTAAGAATACATCAATTTCAACGACTACTGAAATACCTGAATCTAAAAACACATCTGAATATGTAGTAACAACCGCTCCAGTCGTAGAATCTACTTTATCTGAACCAATCTTACAACCATCTCCATCTAGTGATTTAAGTGCTCCAGAATTAGTTATTGCTGCCAATATCGTTGGTGATGATCTTTATGGTTCAGATCGAACAGCTATTAGATTACAAGAAGCTCAACAAATAATTCAATATGTTAACGGTTATGACAAGAATGGCACTGCTAACTTTACACCTGATAAAATAAGAAAAGCTATGGAATTATCTGATGTTTTAAATGATTATTATTTTTCACCAGTATATTATACTAATACTACGCCATCAGCTGTTTTCAATTTAGATTTAATTAACTTATATGATAACTATCAAAGTTCATTAATAGCTGGGGACTCATCATACGAAAATTTCTGTATTAATACGCAAACTTATAAACCAGCCATTGATGCATATACTTTATTTGCTTGTGGCTCTATGTCTTTACAAATTAAAAATGAAATTAATAGTGCCGTAAATAACATTTTACAATCGGAGGCGAATATTACATTAACCCCAACAACTTATGTTCAAAATAATGAAGTTTTTATTATTGTAGGTATTGATAATCAATTACAAAAGATTACTTTACATGGTGATATCATTGAAAAAGCTAAAGCTAGTTGTCAATGTTTAGAACAACGTTATAATATAGGTCTTAATAATATAGCTGGTAATAGTAGTTACTATGAAAATTCCTTTGCTTATAATGGTGTTGATACAGTAACTTCTCAATCAGCTTGGTTATCTTTTGGTGACGATGCTCGTAAAAATGATTTAAGAACTTCTATTGATGTAGCAGTTTGTTTAGTTGATCCTGATGACTATGATATAACTATTGAAAAAGATAATAGTTTAGAAGCTTTACAAACTAATGAAATAAATGATTTAATAGCTCTTGGTTATAATGCCGATGCTCTTAAAAAAGCTACAAAAAGAAATGCTTATTTTGACCAAGCTAAAATATTAGAATTAAATTAATTGCATTTTAAACTTGTTTATAGTATTATAAATATCAAGGAAGTGATGAATATGTCATATAAACTATCTAAATATTCATCACTTATTTTTTAGGACTTATTATCTATGGGATAATAGGTCCTTTTTTTGGAGGCTAACTATAATAAGTCAAGTACTTTTTAATAGTTTGTCATAAATGGAAAAGAAACCCACGCCAA
>CANRLI010000050.1 GCA_947631475.1 uncultured Bacilli bacterium
TAGTTCAGGATTATCTTCATATATTTTACGACGTTCTTTAATTGGTTTTAAAAATTCGTTCATTTTATTAATTAATTCTTTTTTGCAAGTTACACAACCACGTAATCCTTTTTGACATTCTGTACATACTGTTTTAATATTTTCTTCCGTATTAACTAGTTTGTGGTAGTAATAAACCATACATATATCAGGGTTAGCAGGATCATCTTTTTTAATTTTATTTGGATCGGTAATAGCACTCATTATTTTTTTATTAATTGTCTGTTCATCATCGACTAAAAAGATAGCATTTCCTAATGATTTACCCATTTTATCATTACCGTCTAAACCTTTGATACGAGTATTTTTAGAAAGGTATGGTTGAGGTTCTTTTAGGGTTTCACCATATATAGAATTAAATTTTCTAACAATTTCACGACATTGTTCAATTAATGGTAATTGGTCATCACCTACAGGAACAAGTTCGCCATCAAAAGCTGTTATATCAGCTGCTTGCGATACAGGATATCCTAAAAAGCCATATGTAATTGATTCACCATCATTACCAAATAAGTCTTTTTTTTGAGCTATTTCTGCTTTTACAGTTGGGTTGCGATGAAGACGGGCAATGGTAACAAGATTAGAGTAAAAAACAGTTAATTCAGCTATTTCCGGTATTTGGGATTGAATAAAAATATTTACTTTATGAGGATCAATCCCTATTGCAAGTAAATCTTTAGTTATTTCTTGGACATTTTGACGAACTTTTTCTGGATTATTAAAATTATCTGTTAAGGCTTGCACATCGGCAATTTCAAGATAAAAATTATAATCATTTTGTAACTTAACATAGTTTTGACCAGCTCCAAATAAATGACCTAAATGAAGGTTACCAGTTGGTCTTAAGCCAGTTAGAATTGTTTGTTTCATATGAATCAACTCCTGTTAGTATTTTAACATACTATGTATAAAAAGTTAAATATAAAGAATAATAAAAGTAGAGGAGATTAGGAATGAAGAGATTACTATATGGTTTTATTATTGCTTTATGTAGTTTAGTTTTAATGGGGTGTGGAAAGGAAATGACTGCTAAAGAAGCAGTAGCTGATTATTTAGAAAATTATATTACTTTAGATAGTCATATAGTGGAACAATTAGATGAATTTGTCGACAATGAAGATTTAACAAATGATCAAAAGTTATTGTATAAAGAAATATTAAAAAAGGAATATAGTAGTTTAACTTATGATATTCAAAATGAAAGGTATGAAAAAGATGTTGCTTATGTTACAACTAAAATAAATGTTATTGATTTGTATAATGCTCAACAAGAAGCTTTAAAATATTATAATGAACATATTGAAGAATTTAATAATGATGCTGGAATTTATGATAAGACTTTATTTATGAATTATAAGTTAAAGCAAATGAAGGATGCTACGAAAACTATTAATTATGAAATTGAATTTAAAGTGGTTAAAAATGGTAATGATTGGGATGTTACTCAATTATCATCTGAAGATTTAGAGAAAATACATGGGATATACAATTATAAAGAATAATAGCTATAATTATTCTTTTATTTTTGTTATAATTTTTTTAGGTGTTATAAAATATGCAGTATTCTTTAATTGATAATTTTAGAAATTTTGCGATACAACATCGAATAATGGTTGTTTCTTTTTTATGTGTCATTATTTTAGGAATGTTTATCTATTTATTTAATGTGGGTTATGCTAGTAGAGAGAAAACTTTAGAATTTGAAGAAATTCATAATTTAATAGCCGAGCTTAAAGAAAAAGATAAAGAAGTACGTAATGGTTTAGAGGTTACAAAAGTCAATAAAGTAGTAAAGGGAATTGACATTTCATCTTGGCAAGGAAATATAGATTTTGCGAAGGTTAAAGATAGTGGAATTGATTTTATAATGATTAGATGTGGATTTCGTAATCAAGTTGATGCTGAGATAAAAGAAGATAGTAATTTTAGGTACAATATTAGTGAAGCTAATAAATATGGGATACCGGTGGGAGTTTATTTTTATTCAACCGCTCGTAATGAAGAAGAAGTCTTAGAAGAAGCTTCTTTTGTTATAAATTTAATAAATGAATATGAAGTAGTATATCCTGTGGCTTATGACTTTGAAATGTTTAATGAAAATAGGACTGTTGGGGTAACTGATGCTACTATTAATTCAAATGCTTTACGATTTTTAGGATATATTGAAAATCATGGATATACCGGGATGTTATATACTAATTTAAGAGGGATTGAAAAGCATTGGGATTTAGAAGCTTTTAAAAGTTATCCTTTGTGGTATGCACAGTATGCTGATATGAATTCGTTTCAGGGACAACATGAGATGTGGCAATATGCTAATAATGGGCGAGTTGATGGCATAATAGGAAATGTTGACTTAGATGAAGGATATGTGGCATATGAAAAAGTTGATTAATTGATAAATAAAAGGACTTAATAAGTTCTTTTTTTCATATATTTTGATAGGTGAAGATATGAAGAAATTATTATGGCTATGTATTTTAGTAATTCCATTTAAAATAATGGCAATTAGTGCAAGTTCTTATATTGTAATGGATATGGATAGTGGACGAGTTTTAGAAGGTAGTAATATTGATAAGCAAAGTTTAATAGCTAGTACTACTAAGATTTTAACGGCTATAACAGCTATTGAATATGGGAATATTGAAGACGTTGTTAAGATTAATCAAGATGTTTTAAAGGCTTATGGAAGTGGGATTTATGTCCAAATTGGTGAAGAATTAACCTTAGATGATCTTTTATATGGGTTAATGTTAAGAAGTGGCAATGATGCGGCATTAGCGATTGCATCGCATGTAGGTGGTTCAAAAGAAAATTTTGTTTTTATGATGAATGAAAAAGCGCAAATGATTGGGATGAAAAATTCCATTTTTGTAAATCCTTCTGGCTTAGAAGAAAATGATGGTTCAGCTAATAAAGCAACAGTTTATGATATGGCTTTATTAACACGTTATGCAATGCAAAATGAACATTATCGACGAATCGTAAGCACTAAAGATATTGTGGTTAAATCCAGTATGAAAACTTATAAATGGTTTAATAAAAATAAATTACTTTCAAGTTATCAATATTGTACAGGTGGTAAAACAGGTTTTACTAAAAAAGCGCGTCGTACTTTAGTAACGACAGCTAGTAAAGATAATATGAATTTAGTAGTAGTTACTTTTAATGATGGAAATGACTTTAATGATCATAAAAATTTATTTGAAAAGTATTTTAATAATTATGAAAGTGTAAAAGTTATTGATAAGAATACCCAATATGGGGAAAATGTTAAAGTAATAGATGATTATTATTTGGTTTTAGATAAAAATGAAAAATATGAGATTAATGTTGTTTTAGATGAAATGGACAATGCCTTAAATGGCAGTATAGTAGGCAAGGTAGAAGTAATATTAGATGGTGAAGTTATAGGGTATAGAAATTTATATTATGAAAAGAAGAGTGTAACAGAGAATAAAAGCTTTATTAGTAAATTAATAGAATTTATAAAATTTTGGTGATTTATGATAAATAAAATATGGTTAATTTTAATAAGTATTGGGATTGGATATTCTTTTTTTAATAGTAATATTAATATGGGAGATATAATTCTTGATAGTTCGACAGCTGCTTATGATTTAATTATATCAATTGGTCCTTTAATAGTGTTATGGTCAGGTATTATGAATATAGCTAGTAAGAGTGGTTTGTTAGGAAAATTTAGTAAATTATTAAAGCCTTTTTTAAGAAAAATTATGCCTAGTGTAAAAGGTGAGAAAGCTTTAGAATATATTTCATCTAATATCGCTGCTAATATGTTAGGGTTAGGATCTGTAGCAACACCAGCAGGACTTAAAGCAATGAAGGAATTAAATGAAGAAAATAAAACTCCTGGGGTAGCTAGTGATGGTATGATAACTTTTTTAATTTTGAATACGAGTGGTGTAACAATTGTGCCAATGACGGTAATTGCTCTTAGAATGGCTTATCATAGTCTTGATCCGTCAGCCATTATTATACCTAGTATAATAGCAACATGTTTTAGTACAATTTGTGGGTTAACTTTAGATTATATAATTAGGAGGAAAAATGCTAAGTAAATATATTATTCCTTTAATCGTTATTATCATTGTTTTTTATGGTTTTTTTAAAAAAGTTGATATATATGAATGCTTTTTAGAAGGTAGTGTGGATGGGCTTAAAACGGTGGTTAGTATCGTTCCAGTTGTTTTAGCTATGATATTTGCTGTTAATATTTTTGTGGAAAGTGGTGTTTTAAATTTAATAGGAGGTAAATTTAAAGAGATAGTACCTATGATTGTTTTAAGACCTATAAGTGGTAATGCTACATTAGCTTATATGAGTAAAATATTTCAAAGATATGGGGTAGATTCTTATTTTGGAAATTTGGCAAGTGTTATTCAAGGAGCAACTGATACAACTATTTATGTATTAGCCCTATATTTTAGCAGTGTAGGAATAAAAAAGTCTCGTTATGCATTAATAGGTGGATTATTTGCCGACATGTGTGGCATTATCGCGGCTTTCATTGTAGTTAAATGTTTTTTTTGATATAATACTTGAAGGTAGTGATTAAATGAAAGATAAAGACATTGAAAAAGTTAAATGCAGTAATTGTGGTTTTTTAAATATCAAAGGAACTAGAAAATGTGTTAAATGTAATATGGAGCTAAAACAAACTAAAACGTGCCCGAAGTGTGCTAAAAGAAATAAAATAGATGCTGTAAAATGTGTTAATTGTAATTATAAATTTAATAAGGTAAATAGAAATAAAAAAAATCTTTTATTTAATTTGCTTGTTTCTTTTTTGTTAGTTATTATCTTATCTTTATTAATATATTTTGAACATACGAGGACGCTTTCAAGTGTAAAGAATATTTTGAAAATAGTGGCAGTTATATTTATTTTTGGTTTACTATATCGAACTATTAATTATGGAGCTAAGGATATTAATAAATTTAGTGCCGAGGAAGAAATTCTTGATGATTCAAGGTTTGATTTGCTTAGAAAGATTAGTAACATAGCAATTATTATTGGAACAATTATTGTTATTATATTTTTAATCTATTATTATTTTATTAAGTAAAAGGAAAGATTCCCTTTTACTTTTTTTGGTGTATAATTATAAAGCAGGTGATGTTTATGGAACGTTTACAAAAAGTTATCGCTAATAGTGGATATACTTCGCGAAGAAAAGCCGAAGAATTAATTATTAAGGGGAAAGTGTCAGTTAATGGTCAAATTGTCAATGAATTAGGAACTAAAGTAAGTGAAAAGGATATCATTGTTGTTGAAGGTGTTACAATTAATAAGGCGATAAGAAAAGTGTATTATTTACTTAATAAACCTAGTGGTTATATATGTAGTGTAAGTGATGATAAAAATAGAAAAGTAGTCACGGAATTAATCGATACTTCAGAAAGAATTTATCCCGTTGGGCGATTAGATTATGATACAACAGGTTTATTACTTTTAACTAATGATGGAGATTTTGCTAATATTTTAATGCATCCTTCTAATGAAGTAGAAAAAACTTATTTAGCTATCGTCGAAGGTATTTTATCGCCTGATGAACTATATGCTTTAAAAGCAGGGGTAGTTATTGATGGAGTTAAGGTAATTCCAAAAAAAATTAAGTTAAAGAGTAAAGATGTTGAAAAAAATAAACAAAAAGTATTAATTACTATTGTTGAAGGACGTAATCATATAGTAAAAAAAATATTTGAAAGTATTGGTCATCCAGTTAATAAATTGCATCGTTTAAAATATGCTTTCTTAGATGTAAAAGGTTTACAATCAGGGGATTATCGCTGTTTAACTGTAAGTGAAGTTAATAAATTAAAGGCATTAAAAAAAGGAATTAACTAAGAAATATGATATAAAGTTCTTAGCAAGTAATTCCTTTTTTAATTAGTCTATTGTATTTTCATTTTCAGAATCTTCAGCTGTATTAGGAGTATTAGTCGTATCTTCTTCAATTACTATAGCTCCAACTGGGCAAGCATCCGCAGCCTCTCTTACAGAATCAGTAATTTCTTGAGAAATAGGGGTAGATAAACCTTTTTCATTAAAATCAAAATGTTCTTTATCAATAGCTACACAAGCCCCACAGCCAATACATGTATCTTCTACTTTAATCATTTTTTATGCCTCCTTTGTTAATCATAGCAATTATAATGTAAAAATGCAATAAAACAATTTAAAAAAGATAAGAAATATGATATTATTATATATAGAATAAGGAGTGTTTTTGTATGCAGTCAAGAATGAATAAGTATTATGAAAATCTCGATGATATAGAACAAGTCGTACCGACTAGAACTAAAAAGAATAAGGACCTATATAAGGAAGTTAGTAATTTAGAAATTGAAGATTTTGATTTAAATAGTAATGTATCAATTATTGGTGATAATAGTGATAATATAAATATTGATGATATTAAAGAAATATTAACGGAAAAATACTCTGAAGGCAAAAAGAAAAAAAGTTTTGGAGATAGTACTGATATCAATTTACCAGAGATTAATTTAGATGAAACAAGGGAATATGATATTAACTCTATATTAGATAAAGCCAAAGAAGAAAAAGAAATTAATTATGAAAAAGATCGTTTGAAAAAACTACGTGATACCCAATATGATATTTTTAAAGATATAGAAGATTATGATAAAAATGATGAAGAAAAAACTGAAAAGAAAAAGGGGCAAAAAGTAGTTAAGAAACAAGAAGATGAACAAGAATTATTAGAATTAATTAATACAATTACTTCTAAAGAATTGTCAAATGAAATTACTAAAGAAGCTTCGGCTATGGATGATTTAGACCCTCTTGATATTTTAACTGATTTAAGAGGGGATGATGAAAATACTAAAGTGATGGGAGCATTAGCTGATAATAAGGAAGACACCTTAGAGGTTATTTTAAACGATATTGATGTTTCAAAAGATGAAGAAGATGCAACACAAAAGAAAGATTTATTTGATGAATTTGAAGATAATGCTTATGATCATGAAGAAATAGATGAAGATGATATTATTGATGTTGGGGAAAACATAAATAAGCGTGAAGATGATAAAGAAGTGACAAATAAGACGGTTTCTTATTTTAAAACTGAAGAGCTTGGGGAAGTTATGAGTACAAAAACTTTAGAAATAGATAAAAAGAAACCGACGGAAGTTGATAATTCATTTGTTAGTAACACAACCAAATTTAATACTAGTGATTTTGATTTTAATGATTTACGTGATGATATG
>CANRLI010000051.1 GCA_947631475.1 uncultured Bacilli bacterium
GAAAAACTAAGGATGCTGTAGATGCCTATTATAAAGTATTGACAGCTTTAGCTAATGAATTAGATCCTTATATTTTAGTTAGTGATGATGGTAAAAAAGTTGATACAGGTGAAAAACGTTTAGGAGCTCCAACAGTTATTGCCGTATTAAATGGCGAACTTATTGGTTTTCATCAAGGAACAGTTGAAGGTCATGTTAAAGATTCATCTGGGGCTTTAAGAGATTTAACTGAAGAAGAAACTACTACTTTATTAAATACATATAGTTCAATGATTACTAAATATTTAGATAGTGATTGTGGTAGTCATGACGAAGGATGCTAATCCTTCTTTTTTTTGTTTAAATAATATCTTATACTTGGAAAAGACTTGAAGGTAGTTTATAATACAAATAAGGGTGATGTCTTATGAAAATCGTCTCTTTACTACCAGCTGATACTTATACAGTTGTTAATAAATCAATAATTACGGAAGATGATAAAAAGAATATTATTTCTTTATATGAACCGATTATTGGTCCAGTAGCAGTTTGTTTATATTTTACACTTTTAAGAGATATTAGTTTATTAGATGTAATAAGTAAAGACTATACACATCATCATCTAATGACAATGATGAAAAGTAGTTTAGAAATAATCAGATTAGCTCGTGAATCATTAGAAGGAGTCGGTTTAATAAAGACATATTTTAAAGAAGGAGAAACAAATTCGTATGTATATGAACTTTATTCGCCTTTATCTCCTAAAGAGTTTTTGGCATCACCTATATTTAATATAACGTTATATAATAATATCGGAAAAACAGAATATGAATTAATTAAAGCCGAGTATGAATTGCCTAAGATAGATCTAAAAGATTATAGTGATATTTCTAAAGAATTAAATACAACTTATAAATCATCATCTAATTATGAACCTATTTTAGCTAAAGAAAAGAAATCATTAGGAATTAAATTGCAAGGGAATATAGATTTTGATTTAATATTATCATCAATTCCTAAAGGATTGGTAAAACAGAATATATTAACTAAGAAAACAAAAGAATTAATTGAACAATTATCTTTTATCTATGATTTAGATACTTTGAAAATGATAGAGTTATTACGAATGGTTATTACGGATGATGGAACGTTGGATAAAGAAGAATTAAGAAAGAATGCCCGTAAATATTATCAATATAATAATAGTGGTAAATTGCCAACCTTGATTTATCGTACTCAACCTGAGTATTTAAAAAGTCCTGAAGGAGATAGTAGCGCTTTAGGAAAAATAATATATATGTTTGAAAATACTTCGCCTTATGACTTTTTACGTATTAAAAATAAAGGGGCCAAGCCAACGGTACATGATTTAAAAATTATTGAATATTTAATAATTGATTTAGGACTCAATCAAGCAGTTGTTAATGTTTTAATTGATTATGTCTTGAAAAAAAATAATAATAAACTTAAACAAGCTTATGTTGAAACAATTGCTAGTCAATGGAAAAGATGTAATATTGAAACAGCTAAAGAAGCGATGGAATTAGCTAAAAAAGAAAATAAAAAGATTATTAAAAAGATTGAAAATAAAACAAATAAAAAAGTCTCTTCATTAGAACCTGTATGGTTTAATGAAGAAATTAGTAAAGAAGAAATTTCCGATGATGAATTGTCAGAAGTAGAAGAGTTATTAAAAGATTTTAGGTGATATTATGGAGGATGTAAAAAGTTTAAAAAAGTTAAATGAGCAGGCTTTAAAAGATAACTATATAAAAGCTTGTCAAGATAAAAAATTTTCGGCCTTAGTTAAAAGATTAGATGTTAGTAGTAATGAAGCAATGAAGTATACCTCTTCTTTAGAAGATACAGTTAAGGAATTAAAAAATTGTGAAGAATGTAAAGGTTTATTAGAATGTAAAAACAGGTTAGAAGGGTATGTTAGTTTTCCACAGAAAATGGACAAGGGGATTATTTTTTCTTATAAACCTTGTTCTTATAAAAAAGAAGAATTAGTTAAAGAAAAAAATAAACCGACTAAAGAAAATGAATTGGCTAATGCTAAAATGGCCGATATAGATATAACGGATAAGAAAAGAATTCCGATTATTAAATGGTTAAAAAACTTTTATGATACTTATGATCGAAATGGTAAATTTAAAGGTTTATATTTACATGGAAACTTTGGATGCGGTAAAACTTATTTGATAGCAGCTTTATTTAATGAGTTAGCTAAGAAGAAAATTAGTAGTGAGATTGTGTATTTTCCAGAATTATTAAGAGATTTAAAAGTTAATTTTGATTTAATGGGTGATACATTAGATTATTTAGAAGAAGTTGATTTGTTATTAATTGATGATATTGGGGCAGAAAAAGTAACAGAATGGGGTAGAGATGAAATATTGGGAACAATATTACAAAAAAGAATGAATAATTATAAGACAACTTTTTTTACTTCTAATTTAACAATTCCCGAATTAGAACAACACTTAAATATGAATAAATATAGTGATGATGAGATTAGAGCTAGAAGAATTATTGAACGTGTTAAACAGTTAACTGAAGATATGGAATTAATTAGTGAAAATAAACGAAAATAAATTTGGTATAATAAAGAAGGTGAGATAATGAATAATTTAAAGGTAATCTTTATGGGAACACCTGATTTTGCAGTTCCTATTTTAGAAATGTTAATCGAAAATACACAGGTAGTTTTGGTTGTTACACAACCAGACAAAGAGGTTGGACGTCATCATCAGATGGAAATGTCACCTATTAAAAAAGTAGCTTTAGAACATAATATTAAGGTATGTCAACCTCTTAAAATTAGAAATGATTATGAAACAATTATACAGACTGAAGCAGATATTATTATAACTTGTGCATATGGACAAATTATTCCTGAGGTTATTTTAAATAAACCACGCTTAGGATGTATAAATGTTCATGCTTCTTTATTGCCACGTTTACGAGGTGGAGCGCCATTACATCATGCGTTAATTGATGGAGAAAGTAAAACAGGGGTAACAATTATGTATATGGATAAAAATATGGATACAGGAGATATTATTAGTACAAAAGAATATGATATTTTAGATACGGATAATGTTGGCACATTACATGATAAATTAAGCCTTTTAGGAAAAGATTTATTGTTAGATACTTTACCAGATATTATTAATGGTACTAATAAAAGAATTCCTCAAGATAATAGTCAAGCTACTTATGCTTATAATATAACGAGGGAAGAAGAACATATAGATTTTAATTGCTCGGCAAAAGAAGTATATAATAAAGTAAGAGGACTTTATCCATGGCCTAAAGCTAATACGATAATTAATAATCAGGAAGTAAAAATATTAGAATGTTATATAAGTGATGAAGATAGTACTTTATCAGCGGGAACTATTTGTAAAATTGATAAAGATAAATTAGGAATTTGTACTAAAGATAAGGTTATTTATATTACAAAGGTAAAACCTTTTGGTAAAAAAGAAATGGCGGCTTTAGATTATATTAATGGTTTACAGAAAGATAAGGTTTTAAATAGTATTGTATTATGAAAAAAAGATATAAAATTTTAATTGGGTATGCTATCTTTATTGGAATAGCCTTAATCTTTATTTTATTTATTGCCCCTGATGAACTTTTTGTTAAGAAATCGCGTAATGTTAATAGTGATAATGAAGCGGTGAAAGAACGTTATGTAGATTATGAAATGCAAAAGGATAATATTCTTAATAATAATTATGAATATGAATATAACTTAATAGATAGTCGTGGGAAATCACCATTAGAATATAATTGTACAGGCAATGTAATTGATGGCAAAACAACTGGGCAATGTACATTACCAACAAAAGTGTCATATACGGATGATAATTTTGCGGAAGTATTTAAAAATGTTGAGAAGGATTATTTAAAACCTAAATTTATTTTTGAATTAATAAAATCATTAGAAGAAAAAAAGATAGATTATGGTTCTTATCGCGAATTTATTTATCATACAAAGATAGATCAGCTTGAAACGGAGATAGCAGTTAGAACAGATTATGATAGTATTCAAGATATTGTAGTGGCCAATGGTTATATGCAGTATTATATTAAATTTAATACGCAAGAAATTGACAAATAAATTGAATGTGATATTATAAAAATATTATTGAGAGGTTTTGGATTATGATAGAGCATGAGAAGTCTATTGAAAACGAAAAAAAAGATAAAAGAACATTAAAAAAAATCCTTGTGAATTGTATAACAGCACTTCGTTCTTTAGGTAGTATTGCCATCATTCCAATATTTTTAGAATTGGGTACTTTGGCAGCAGGAATAGCAGCTATTGGTTTTTTTGTAACCGATTGTATAGATGGTTTTTTAGCTCGCAAGTTTCATGTTCAAACTTTTTTTGGTAGTCTTTTAGACGGGATATCTGATAAGTTTTTTGGTATTGTATGTTTATTTTTACTTTCAACGCTTAATCCATTATTTTTAGTTTTAATAGGTTTAGAAATAGGGATTTTAGCTATAAATTATAAAAGTATTGAAAGAGGTAATAATGCTCAGTCAAGTATTCCTGGTAAAATAAAAACTGTTATTTTATCGGCATCAGTAGTTGGTAATTTCTTTTGTTATGCAGCTCCATCCTTAAAAACATTATTAAATTATATTCAAGCTAGTTCATTAAATACTGCTTTAGAATATATTAGTGAACATCAAAATCTTATAGGGACTTTACTTGCTATACCAGCTATTGGTTCGAGTATATATGTAGCTATAGATTATAATAAAAAAGCTAAAAAACAAGATAAAAGGCATCAAGAGGAAGAAACGGAACAAAAAATAGATGAAAATGATATTGCTGATTCAATAACTTTATTGCACCAACAAAAAAGGGAATTGTTAGAACAAAAAGCAAAGGTAGTTCAGACAATGATGCAATTAAAATCGCGTGATGAAATAGTCCATGATTTATTTGATACTGATTTTTATCTTGAACATAAAGATGATGGTATAAAAAGATTATTTTATAAAAAAAGTAATGAAGGCTTTAATGATAACAAGTACTAAGGTACTTGTTTTATGTTATAATAATATTGGTGGTTGATGTGAATACTTTATTAGAAATAATACTTATATTATTAGTATTAGGTATGATAATCTTTGAAAATATATTTGTTTTTAAAAAAAGTAAAGATGAAAGTTATGATGAACTTTTTATAAGTGTAAAAAAATTGGTTATGATTATGTATTCTTTAGCAATATTTGTCTTTTTATTTGCTTTTATATATAATTTTACCATTTTAACAGAGATTAATTTGAAAAATATTTGGCAGATTATGGTTAAGGCTTTTACGATAGCCATAATTCTTATGCCTCTTTTAATAAAGTTTTTATACTCTATAAGTATTAAAGATGCTGAAAAGTATAGTCATATTAAAACAGTTGTAACAAATCTTTATGAACCTCAAAAAATAAAAAAATTGAATAGAGCTGGTATAAATGTAATTGTTTTAACTAATAAAACAATTGATAGTAAAATAAAAGTAATTACGGAAGATGAAATAAATAAGAAAATATTACAGCATAATTTAATTATTAAAACAAATAAACATAATATTCTCAAAAAATATTTTAAAGAAAATTTAGTAGCTTATGAATTTGATAATTTAGATAATATTTTAAAGTTAGTTTATACAAGTAGAGGAATTCATGATAATTATATTAGAACTTTAAAATATAATGTAATTTCATATGTTCCTTTATTGATATGTTATTGTGCTTTTATTATTGCTGATTTCCCAGTAGGATATAATTTGTTATTAGTTTGTTTTTTAAAAGCATATATTATTTTAAGCAGTATATTTGTTTATAAAAAAATGCCTTATGATACTGATATTATGGAAAGAAAGCCAAAACCTTTAAAGGTTTTGATGGGAGGACAGGAATGGTTTATTTGTTTAATTGAAGCTTTGGGAATTTCTTTTAGTTTATCATTACCTTATATGTATGTTTTATCGCATGGTGCTTCACAAGCTTTAGCTAATACTTTATTTTTGATCATCTATATTTTTAGTAATGTCTTTGTAACGATATCTTTGTTAAGTGAAAATAATTTTTTAAAAAATATGATTAAGTTTTTGCAAAATAAATATTTATTATTTTATTTTGTAATCAGTGTCGGAATTACTTTATTGTTTAATTTTACTCGTTTTTTTGAGACACGTAATATTGAATGGCAAAATTATTTAAGTGCGGTGTTCTTTGCTTTAATTCCTGTTTTTATTTTAGAATTAACGAAATTTGCAAGGTTTACAACAATTAGAAAGAGTGGTAAAAATGAAAGTAAAAATAACTAAAAATATTAAGGAAGCAACATTAATTACGCATGGTTCTACTTTTCATCCTGACGATGTATTTTCGACAGTTTTAATGAGTAGAATAGTGGATAATCCTATTTTATGCCGTACAAATAATGTTAAAGATGCTCCTCAAACAGCGATTATTTATGATATTGGGTATGGTCCTTTTGATCATCATAGCCCCGATGCAAAATGGCGTAATAAGGAATTAAAATATTGTTCTTTTGGCTTACTTTGGCAAGAATTTGGTAAACAATATTTACAAACTATTACTGAAGATTACGAAGTTTTATGGCAAGCAATTGATCAAAAGTTAGTCATGCAAATAGATGGAATAGATAATGGTGTTTTTCCTAAGATTAATGCCCCTTATTCATTATTAGATTTAGATGGAATAATTGATTTATATAATAAGCCTTGGAATGAAAAAGGTGATTACGATAAAAACTTTTTAAAAGTCTTAAAAATAGCTGAAGATATTTTTGATCATTTAATAAAAAAAGAATTAGCTAAAATAGAAGCAGCTAAAAAAGTAGAAATTTGTATAAATCATGTCAAAGATAATATATTAGTTCTTGATAATTATATGCCATATTTAGAAGCGATTTTTAATTCTAAAAATCCTCTAGCTAAAGAAATTAAAGTTGTTGTATTTCCTTCTAATAGAGGGGGATATTGTATTAAACCCATGCCAATTAGTCTCGTTAGTAAAGAACTGGTTTGTCATTTTGACAAAAGATTTTATGGCTTACATGATGAAGAACTAGCGCAAATTACCCAAATTAAAACAGCGCATTTTGTTCATGCCAGTGGTTTTTTAGCTTGCACAGATACTTTAGAAGATGCAATTTTAATGGCGCATAAGGCGATAGAAAATAA
>CANRLI010000052.1 GCA_947631475.1 uncultured Bacilli bacterium
CAAAAAATATAAATAGAAAGGAATTAATCAATCTATAAAAATTTAACTCATTTCTATGAGATTGATTATACAAGGTACAATGAAAAAGTGGTTAATTAAAATAAGTTATCTTTTTATATTTGTACTTTCTATTTTTTTTACTGTTCAATTAAGAGTCTATGCTGATATAGAAAAAAAGGATGTTACTACTAAAATACCTAGTGAGATGGAAGAGTATAAATCGTATGAATATGTAATTGATCAGTATGATATCAATGTTATAGTAAAAGAAAATAATATACTTGATGTAACTGAGACGATTACAGCGTATTTTAATGTTCCTAAACATGGTATTTTTAGAACTATTCCTCTTAAAAATAAAATTGATAGATTAGATGGTTCTTCATCAAATAATCGAGTACAAATATCAAATGTAAGTGTTGATAATGAGTATAGTTTATCTAAAGAAAATGGCAATTATAAAATAAAAATTGGTTCAGGAAGTCAAACATTAACAGGGAAACATACTTATGTTATTAAATACAGTTATAATTTAGGAAAAGATCCGCTTAAAGATGTGGATGAATTATACTATAATATAATTGGTAGTGAGTGGGATACGGTAATTGGTGGAATATCTTTTACAGTTACGATGCCTAAGGAATTCGATCAAAGCAAGCTTGGTTTTGCCGCAGGAGCAAAAGGAACAGCCGATTCTACTAAAGTTAATTTTAATATCAACGAAAAAGTTATAACAGGGACATATGATGGTATCTTAAGAAAAGGACAAGCTTTAACTATAAGGTGTGAATTACCTGAAGGATACTTTGTAGATGCAGGTTTAGTTATTAATCCTTTTTATTATATTGCTTATATTATTCCTATCCTTTTTTTAGGAATAGCTTTTGGTTTATGGTATAAATTTGGTCGTGATGACAAAATTGTTGAAACGGTTGAATTTTATCCACCATCTGGTTTTAATAGTTTAGAAGTAGGTTTTTTATATAAAGGTGTAGCTAATAGTCAGGATGTAACATCATTATTAGTTTATTTAGCCAATTTAGGGTATATAAAAATTACAGAAATAGAAGAAAAAGTTTTATTTTCTAAAAATAAAGGTTTTAAAATAACTAAATTAAAAGAATATGATGGAAATAAAGATAATGAACGTATTTTTTTAGATGGCTTGTTTAAAAAAAATGCTGATTCAGTTACTTCAAACGACTTATATAATAGTTTTTATACTACAATGAACGAAATATTATTTAAGGTGAATAACAAAGAAAATAAAAATAAGATATTTGAAAAGTCAGCTTCTAGCAAAAAAGTATGGCTTGTTTTGATGATTATTGCAACTTATTGCTTAATCACAATTCCACCTATTTGGGATTTAGGAGATCCTTCAATGTTGCCAATTGCGATATTATTTCCTGGTATAGGTTTTACTGTTTTAATGGTTATGTTATTTAGTAACATGAAAAGTGTATATGTAAATGGGGTAGCTACAACTTCTACAATTATTGTAAAATTGTTTGGCGTAATTTGGGGATTAGCTTTTGGAGGAATACCATGGTCAATCTTTATTCTACCTCTTTTAATTCAAGATTCCTTTTATTTACTAGGATATATTATCGGTATAGGTTGTATTTTAGGTATAATTTTATGTATAATTTATTTACCAAAAAGAACACCATATGGCAATGAGATGTTAGGTAAAATAAAAGGCTTTAAAAATTTCCTTGAAACAGCTGAAAAAGAAAAACTTGAAGCTATGGTTATGCAAGATCCATCTTATTTTTATAATATTTTACCTTTTACATACGTATTAGGAGTTTCTGATAAATGGATTAAAAAATTTGAAACTATTACGATGCAAGCTCCTGATTGGTATGATAGTTCAACTAGCTTTAATGTAATAGCCTTTGGGACTTTTATAAATTCGACAATTAATTCTGCTCAAAATGCTATGTCTTCTAGCCCAGCAAGTTCTTCTGGTGGTTCTTCTGGAGGGCCTTCAGGAGGATTTTCTGGAGGCGGTATATCAGGAGGCGGCTCAGGTGGAGGCGGAGGTGGCTCTTGGTAGCCATCTTTTTTATGAGGTATTAAACACGATAATTTAACTTCTAAATCTAAAAAAAATTTAAACATTATATATAATATCTTTAAGATACCATAAACTTGATATATGTGTATTTTTAGAGTAATATAAGTTATATAATAAGTGTCTTGAGGTGATATTAAAATGAATATGTATTTGTCAGCTAATAAATATTTTAATCAATATATTAAAAATAATTTTGGTACTAAAGATGAAAAAATAATGCATAAGCTTAAGCATACTTATCAAGTTGTAAATAATGCAAAATATATTTGTGAAAAATTAAATTTAGATGAATTAAATACTGATATAGCAATGGTAATTGCATTGTTACATAATATTGGCAGATTTACGCAAGCTAAAGAGATGCAAACATTTAGAGAAGATATTACTAGTTATAATCATGCAACCTTAGGGGTGAAGTTGTTATTTGATAAAAATGAAATAAGAAATTTTGTGAGTAATGATGAGTATGATGAAAATATAAAAAAAGCTATTGCTAATCATAGTAAATATATCTTTGATGAAAAGGGCTTGTCTCCCTGGGAAATATTACATTGCAAAATTATTAGGGACGCTGATAAAATAGATAGTTTTAGGAATAAATGTGAAGATGATATATATACAATGGCCAATATACATGAAAAGGATATTGAAAATTCAACAATAACAAATAAAATATATGATGATTTTATGAACGAAAAAACAATATTAAGTAAGGATAGAAAAACGGGGATTGATATTTGGATTTCTTATATTGCATTTATCTTTGATTTGAATTTTAAATGTAGTTATCAGTTGATAAAAGATAGAGATTATATAAATAAGTTGTTTAATAGATTTGAATATAAATTAGAAGCAAAAAAAATGAATGAATTAAAGATGAAAGCTTTGAATTATATAAATCAATAGGGTTAAATATTATACTATGATAGAGTTTTATAATAACAAGAAAGTTAAAGAATTACGAATAAATGGCATGCTAGAATCTTAATTTTACGTTATGCGAAATTTTTCGTAAATAAAAAATTATGGATGACAAAAGTCCAAAGTTGTTTTAAAGCCAGTATAATAGCTTTAAAATTGATAAAGATAACATAGGAGAAAAAAGATGGTAGTAATGATAAATAGAGTTTATAGGCATTTTAAAGGAGATTATTATTTAGTGATAGATGATGCTACGCATTCAGAAACAATGGAAAAATATGTTGTTTATAGAAGATTATATGGAGATGGAAGTCTTTGGATTAGACCAATGGATATGTTTTTAAGTGAAGTAGATCATGATAAATATCCAAATATAGAACAAAAATATAGATTTGAATTGCAAGAAATAAAAAGTTTAGCCGAAAAGTAAAAAGGAGTTAACCATGAAAAACAATTATATTTTAGAACACGGAAGTTTTGGGAGTCTATTTGGTAACTGGATTCCTTATTTAAGAAAAGAATTAAATAATAGAAATTTAGAAGTCTATACTCCTGATTTTCCTACGGAAATTGTCTATCAAAACGATGAAAATTGGCCTAAATTTTTAAAAGACTATTTAGAAGCAGATATTATAAATCAAAAGCAATGTTTAAAGCAAAGGCTAATGAAAGATAAAATATTAATGTAAATTTGGAGGAAAAATAATGAAAAAAATAAGAAGTATTTTATTGTTTACAGTATTAAGTTTTCTATTTTTTGCGTTAATAACTAATGCTTTATCTAATGAAACAGACTATATAAATATTTATGACGGAGTTGATATTTCTCTTGATGAAATAACTTTAAAAAATGCTCATTTTGATAATCCTACTGATCTTCGTAATTTAGTAACAGAAATATATAATGACGGAAGTGGTTTTAACGAGTACAAATTAGTTATATTTTATTATGATAGTAATTATAGTTTACTTGGTGATAGTAGTGCGTATGATATTACAAACGCTTCAAATAAAGTAAGTTTTGCTCAGAATTTTTATAATATAGAAAAAAATGAAATTAAGTATTTTAAGTTAAATATTAGTTCTAATCCGAGTAATCCTGTAATTGATAATCAAGAATCTCAAAGTAATACGGCAGGTGATTATTATATTAGTGATTATGATATAAATATTATTGTAAACGAAAATAACACTTTTGACATTACGGAAAAAATAACTGCATATTTTAATGTCGCAAAATATGGTATATATAGAAATATTCCAATAAGAAATAAAATTACTAGATTAGATGGAACTAAATCCAATAATAGAGCAAAAATAACAAATATTATAATTAATGAGAAATATAAGTCTTATAATAAAAATGGTTACAAAGTATTACAAATAGGAGATTTAAATGAAACGATTAATGGAAGTCATACATATAATATAAGTTATACATATAATATTGGTAAAGATCCACTAAAAAATGCTGATGAATTATATTTTAATTTAATAGGAACAGAGTGGGATACAAGTATAAATAATATTACCTTTACTATAACAATGCCTAAAGAATTTGATTCAACAAAATTAGGTTTTTCTAGTGGTGATTATGGATCTACTGATAATTCAAGTGTAAATTATGAAATTGATGGTAATGTAATAAAGGGAAAATTGTTAGAACCATTAAATGCTAATAAAGCTTTAACGGTAAGATTAACCTTACCTGAAGGATATTTTGTAGGAGCGAGTTACAATGTTAATATTTATTCAATAATATTGATAGCTATATCTTTGATTTTTATCATAATTGCTTTTGTAATATGGTATAAATTTGGTCGTGATGATAAATTAGTGGAAACAGTTGAATTTTATCCTCCTAGTGAATACAATTCAGCAGAAATAGCATATTTATTTAAAGGAAATGTTACTTCAAAAGAAATTGTATCATTGTTGATTTATTTAGCAAATAAAGGATATTTAAAAATTGAAGAACATGGTGAGAGAATAACTGGTTTATTTTCAAAGGAAAAAGATTTTAAAATTACGAAACTTAAAGAATATGATGGTTCTAATGAATATGAAAAAATATTTTTTAACGAATTGTTTAAAGGCCAAAAAAAAGCAAATATAGCTGAAGTAAAAAAAATTATGAATGGAAGCAAACAAAATGGAAATAAAATTAGCTTTTATCAAGCTCTTTTATTATCTAATGAAAATGAAGAAATTAAAAATTCCGTAACGGGCGATGATTTATATGATAATTTCTATGTAACTATAAACAAAGTAAGGAAAGGTATTATAAAGGATTTAAAACCTAAAATTTTTAAATTATATAGTGATAAAGTAAAAATACTCATAGCGATGATAATTATTATCTTTATTTTGGTATTAATTCCACCACTTTATGAAATAAATTCTGGATTATATTTGATACAATCTTTGCTAGTAATTTTAATTTTTCCAATGATTGGTTTGTATCTTATTATTTCTGAAATAAACATAGAAAAAAAAATTAGTGGTGGAATAATAGGTGGTTCAATTTTTATTGGTATTATTTTAATACCTGTATTAATATCGTATACATTAGATTCAGATTTATCATTTATTTTTTCTAGTATTATTGCAATAATAAGTATTATAGTTTTAATCATTTTTATTGCTTTAATGCCCAAAAGAACTGAGTATGGTAATAAAATTTTAGGAAAAATAAAAAGTTTTAGAAATTTCTTAGTAACAGCTGAAAAAAATCAGTTAGAATCCTTAGTAAATCAAAATCCTGAATATTTTTATAATATACTTCCATATACGTATGCTCTAAATGTGTCTGAAATATGGATGAAACAATTTGAAACGATTTCTATGCAATCTCCTAAATGGTATGATAGCACCAGTATATTTGACGTTAGTGATTTTAATAATTTTATTAATTCTACAATGCAATCTGTACAAAGTACAATGACCTCAAGCTCATCTAGTAGTTCTGGAGGAAGTTCGGGTGGAGGATCATCTGGAGGTGGCTCTGGTGGAGGCGGAGGTGGCTCTTGGTAGCCATCTTTTTTATGAGGTATTAAACACGATAATTGAACTTCTAAATCTAAAAAAAAATAAACATCATATATAATATCTTTAAGATACCATAAACTTGATATATGTGTATTTTTAGCGTAAGATATGTTATGTGGTATGCATTTTGAGGTGATTATATGCATTTTAAAGATATTAATGAAGAACAAGCTATAAAATTCACAAAAACATTTTTGGATTATTATAAAAAAATAGATGCTGGAAGTGTTAATAGTATACTTACTTATAAGGATACGGAATCTCGTCGAAATAATGTTGGCTGGTATCAGCATGTTGATGGGCAGCATAAAATATTTATTAATATTCCTAATATAATGATTGCTCAATATGCGGTTGAAAGAAAAATAATCAATAGCGATGGTTTTTATGCTTTTTTAACTTTATGTATTGGCCATGAATTTCGCCATTTTTTACAAGGAAGAGTTATCTATGACGGCCAAGAAATTGATGGATATACACAAAAAGATGTTTTTAATTCTGAATTAATGTTATATATTAGATATTTCTTTGATGCTTATTACTTATTAAATAAAGGTAATGTTAAATATGAACTTGATGCTGAAAAATTTTCAATAACAAATGGTATAAAATATTTGAAAAATAAATATCCTAATATGGATGCCGAAAAATCGATGTTAGATGCAATTAATTTTTTTGCTAATATTCAATCTGAAGGGAATAACACATCAACACTACCTAATAATGGTAAATCAATAGCTGATGTCATTCAAAAAATACAAAAAAGAATAGATGAAAATAGTAGAATTGCCCAATTAGATAAAACTTTATATGTCCATAATTTAAAATTTTACCAGACGCATATTGCTTTTGGTTTAGATGAAGATAAGGATGAAGTTATTACAAAACAACTACTTAAGGCCTATTATAAAGAGAAAGATGGTTATAAAAGAGATCTATTAGTGGTAAAAAGAATTCTTTCACTATTAAAATATCCTATGGAATCTTTAGAAGAATTTCCAACTTTAAAAAAAAGTTACATAGAAAATAAACTATAGTATTTAATTTATATTTTAAAAAT
>CANRLI010000053.1 GCA_947631475.1 uncultured Bacilli bacterium
TCTACATATCCATCTTCATTAGTAGTAAAGTCACCAATAGATTTCCAATCTTTTCCTGTGTATTTTTCAACACGGAAAGTTGCACCTTTTAATGGTTGAGATACATTATGGGTATCTACTTTAAATAATGACATATTTGTAACATTTGTGTAGGCATTGGCTTTTATACCTGTAATTATAGATGTTTGTTCCGATGATTCATTAGCCCATTCCTCTGTATTTCCTAAAATGTTTATATGATTTGACATATGGAAAGTAGCCGGATAATCATCATATAATTCTATTTTATATGTATATTCTAAATAAAGAGCTTTTTCATCAGGTATTTCAAAAATAATTTGGAAACCATTTTCTATTTTATTTGTTTTAGCATCTAAGTCAGCTATCCAATTTCCTTTCTTATCATCAACTAATTCATAAATACTTACTTTTTTAAGAGCTATATTTTTTATTTTTTTATTAGAATCCATATATGTTATAGTATCTATTAATTTAACTGGTTGACCATCTAACATACTATTGCCATCTTTATTAATTTTAACATAATAAGTTAACTCACCTTTTCTTTCTTCGTAAAAGTCAAAATATTTATCGAATTTTGGAGTTAATAATTTATTTGTTGAATGATCTTCAAGATTAGCATTATCTGAATCTAAAGTTGCTTTATTAGTTAAATAGGCATCTCCTTCAAAATGTTCTACAACATGAACTTTATAATATAAAACTATACTCAAATAATTAGGATCAGAATAATTTGTTCTTGTATATAGCGCTTCTGGTATTTTTAAAGTCATTTGATTTGTTTTTTCATCATAAGAAAATTCAACTTGACTAACTGGCGAACTATGGGAATTTGTAGCAGTATTTCCATCTTTTTCTGAGCCTATATCTGCTACTTGTATTAAAATGCCATTTTTGCAATAATTTTTTGATTTATTTTCACATTTTTTATCGCCATATTCCCAGTCATCTTGAACTAATTCAACTCCGTCTGGAAGTTGATCTATATAAGTTAAGTTACCATTAAGTAATCCTTCTTTATTTAGTACTACTTTATAGTAGAAATATATATTATCCTTATCTGTAGTTTCTAAATAACTATAATTTTTGGTTTTATCTGTTGTTCCATCAGAATAATAATTATATTTTTCTAATCCACTGTCTGCTTTATATGGTAGTTCTTCATATAAAATATTTGCAGAACTATATAAATTACCAATACATGCAGAGTAGCGACTTG
This sequence comes from uncultured Bacilli bacterium, assembly GCA_947631475.1. Taxonomy (GTDB): domain Bacteria; phylum Bacillota_I; class Bacilli_A; order RF39; family UBA660; genus Coprovivens. Next base: position 1,241 of record CANRLI010000053.1, read on the forward strand.
CATCATTATAAGCTGAAGCACTAAAATATTTCATAACTTTACCTTCTAAAATTCCAGTAGAGTCAACGTTATATACAATTTGAGCGTATCCTTTATTTTTAATATTTTCTTTTATAAATGAGATTTTAAAACTAGAATAAAATGTTTCGTCAGTTAAAGTAGATATATCTTCATAGTCCTCAGAACATTTGGAATCATTATCACAGTGTATAGCAGATATTTTATAATCTTCTTTATTTAATAAAGTTTTTGTTTTATCTTCACTAACGCCGTATACTTTTATTTCTTTAAGTTGTGTTAATGTAAAATGATGATTTTTATTAAATTCAGTTACTTTAGAAGAATATCTACCATTACTTAAATATTCTTGGAAATCAGATTGTGATAATTCATTCTTTGTCATATTAATTGTTGTTTCCCAGCTTATTATTATATGATCATTTTCATCTTTTGGGCTATATTCAATAGCCTTTTTATAAACATCATCTAGAACACTATAATAACAAGATCCTCTATATGGAGGAGGTGGAGATGGGCATGAATCATATTGACATGTATAATATCCTGGTGCTGTACTTTCTTTATTAGTTTCACTAATAATATTATCATTTGATTTTATCGTAATTGTAGCTTTTATTTTATCAGAACCATTTACAGTAAAATTTGATGTTTCAAATGACATGCTATCAGTAGGAGAACTTAATTCAAATTCGTTGTTGTCTTGGTCAATAACATAATACTTTTCTTCTCTTTCTTCTATACGTAAAGGAAAATGCATTTGCCTTGTATCATATGCAGTTTCTTCACCTTCTTTATAAAAAGAAATATTAAATGAATTATTGTTATTACTTTGACTAGGCGATATACTTAAATTTATATTATATCCATCTTTTAAGTATGAGTTAGTTGTATTAATCTTTATAATAAATTTAAAAATACTCCTTATTTGGACTCTTTCATCACTACCACAACTCTTTGAAGGGCAATTATATCTATCACTTATTGAGCTAGATTTGGTTTGAATGTCGTTTTCTATTTTTGTTTTGCCAACAACATCTAATTTTTTTTCAGCTGAATCCTCTATATACCCTGTTTTAACAGTTGCGACATTCAACATGTTGAATGAATATTCTATGGCTCTAGTTATTTTTATACTATATTCGATTTTATATTGCTCGTTTGCTTTTAATGGTGGTAACTTGCCACTAAAAATGATTGCTTCTATATTATTGGTACCTTTGCTAATTTTTTCTGCTTTTATTGAACTATATTTGTCTGTTATATCTTCTTCTATTCCGTCATTACTAACTTTTTTGATGTGAAAATCTTCTATAGTAATAGTACTTTTTGATAATATATCATCAATTTTTAGAATATCTTTAACTTCTACTTCGTGATTTTTAGTACCTGTTAGCGATTTGTAAATTACCTCATAAAAATATTTGGAATAATTAGCATTTGTCTCTCTTTTTGATTCTAGTTCATTTTTTTCTACGCTTATTTCATAATCTAGTTCTAGAGGTCTATTATGATAAGATTCAACTTCTAATGAATCAGTATCGTTAAGATCTTTTGTTTTACAAGTAGCAGTATTATTAATATGGAATACTTTGCCAACAACATTTGTTATTTTTAAAGCATATTCAATTAAATAATATTCTCCATTTTTTAATGCAGGTAATTTTCCTTTAATACTTTTAGTTGTATTATCACTAGTTAAACTTACCTCTTTAGTAATATCTTGTTTTAAATTATCTGACACTTTATATACTTTTAAATCTTCATAAGTTATATCACTACCATTTAAAGTTTCATCGATGGTAAATTTATCTTCGAATTCTATTTCGTTGTTTTTAGTTCCTAAAGTAGATTTGATTTCTACTTGATAATAAAACATAGAATAATCTTCTGTATATTTACCTTTATTTGATAAATGTTCTTTTTCTATTGAAATATCATACCATTGATTACCATTAAACATTCCAGCTACTGCATCTACTGAAGCCGTCAAAGGTTTACTTTTACCTAATTTATCATTTATCTGTACTGTTACTGTATTTGTTTCTTTGTAAATCTTGTGGTCCCAATCATCAGCTTGTTCTGTAACAGAATAAGTTATTATTATACTATCTCCAACATCCATGGCTGGTAATGTTCCAGTAAATTCTTTTTTGTTTTTATTTTTTATTTCGAATTTTGTTGGCAACTTCTTTTCTTTATTATTTTTATCTTTCCATACGATTTTTATGTTTGACCAGGTTAATTTTTCATCTACTGTTGTAGTTGGTACTAATATATCTTTAATATCTATAGTTTGACTATTGGTTGAATCTGGTGAAAATAGTTCTATTTCATATGAAAATTTTATAGTTTGATTTTCTTGATTAATAACAGGTTCTAAGGCAGCTTTGTGAACTTTTAGCTTCGTGCATAATTTAACATCAAAATCATAATGTACTGAATCAGAGAAAGCTACACTATATTTAGAGGAATATTTTATATCTGAAAAGTCAACAGAACCATAAAAGGAAAAATCTCCATAGATTATGTTCCCATCGCCTAATTTATTTTCATAGAATTTCAATATTATGTGATTAGAGTCAGCAACAAAAGTACCAACTCTCTCATTATTACTATATACAATTCCTTTTGAATTATCTGCAATCGCAGTAATATTTTTAGGAAAAACATATATTGCTTCACCAAACCAATTCCCATTCTGATAAAGTTTTGCAGTTTCTAAATTAAAAGATAATTTTATAATTGCATTATTAATTTTTAAATCTGTCGCTTTTTGTTGTTCGTATTCTTTTAACAGTTGATTATCTTCGGTATATATTTTTGCATCAGTAATTTCTAATTCAGCATACTGAATACTATCTTTTTTATTTAAAAAAGTAGACATAAAATCTGTGATAGGTTTATTTGTAGATATTAATAAAGTTCCTATGCCCACAACAAAAATAGTAATAACTGCTATCAATTTGGTCTTTTGGGCTTTATTTAATTTTTTTAAGCTGTGAAAAATGTCATGAAATTTTTTTTTCATAGCTATCGTTCCTTTCTATATTCGGTATTTTCCTAATGCAATTATAACATTATAGAAATTTTATTACAATATAATAAAGCAAATAAAAAAGTGTCGATTAGAATTCTACTAAATGGACACTTTAAACATTTTTATTAGTAATATCATATAATAATGAATTATTCTTAATAGAATTGGAATCGATATGAATAAAAGAAAGTAATTTTTTTAATAACTCAGTCTTAAATTCGGAAATAATGAATATAATTTAGGGCAATATTTGTTTAAATATTACCACTTACTCGTACTTTCAAAATAATTATAAGTTTGTTCTCTATAATAATTTATACGTTTTTCATAAACATATTTGATTTTTTCAATATTCAATTCCCAATCATCGTAGTTGATATTCCATCTTTCTAGATTCCTCTTCATTTCTGGCTTAATTTGTTTAATTATCTCATCAAATTTTTTGTCTAAATTTTCTTTTGTCCAAACATTTTTCATATTCCACTCAAATCTGTCTAAATATCTATCTCTAAATGTTTCATTGTTTAATAAATTTTTCAATATTGTATTATCAAATAATATCTCAGGATTGTTTCCTGTATAATTTAATAAATAATCAATATAATCACGAGAGTAATGAAAAAAGCCATAATCTAAATCATAAAAAATCATTTTTATTTTTCCGTTATCTATTTTAGGATTATTAAAAAAACGTACATTTAAAAGATCATAGTTACTGACAAAACCTTCAGCTATCCAATAATCAATAAAGTTATCGATATCTATTTTTGATTCGATATATTTGTAGTTTTCTTCAATAGTCAAGTCATTTTTTTCGATATAATCTATTATATTTAAATAATCATTAATTGAACCAGCATTTGTTTTTCTATCTAAAGTTACTATATTTGTATTTTCTGAAGGCACGTTATAATGACTAGAAATAAATTTTTCATCTATTTTTTCACGTAAATAATATATACCATAATATTTGCTATTAAGATATAAAATAACTGGTTTATATGCTTGAACATCAATAGTACCAAATTCATCCATAACAGAGGTAGCTAATTCATCACGAATCATTGAATTTTCATAATCTTGTGAACCGCCTCTTAAGACTAATGTGTCAAAAGCGGTTGTTTCACGATTATCAAAAACTTTGTAGTTTAATTTAGAAACACCATATTTAGATGAAAATTTAAGTGAAAAACTTCTTTTAGGTATATTTCTTGAAGCACCACCAAATAATTTAAAACCACAATCAACAGAAAAGGAATTTTTACCATCATAATATTCAGCATGAGCTGGTTTTACTATATCGTTAAATGCATCTTTAGTCATTTTATTGTAATCGTCATTGTTAATACTTACATTTATAACTGGTAATGTATGATTTTCATTTATAATATAAGTTCCAGTTAATACTGGACTTACTATTTTACCTTCTTCATAAGAAATACTACGAATAACTGTTGTTTTATTAAGATTAATTTCTCCATTGTATTTTTTAGATTTTGTAGATGGTGTCGATCCATCCAAAGTATAGTATATATCCCCAAAACCATTTATTGAAACTGATAATTGATTAACATTATTATATATACCAGGATTTATATTAAAAGATGGCATATATGCAATTTGATGTTCTTTTTTACTGTCATTTATATATAATGGAGTTGGCTTTTCAAAATAGTAGAATCCATTTGGTTTTGAACGACCATAACTATAATCTATTGGAATATTAGGAACAAACATTGAATCAACTAATTTATTTTTTGAATCAAAAATATATAAACTATCTGGTCCATTTACTTTAAAATTAGCGTGTTTATAATTATCAGTACTTAAGGATTCATCTCCTGAAGTAAAAATTATGTAATACTCTCCACTATATAGCATTTTATCTGGTAATTGATACATATTTTTGTTATTATCATTGGTTGTTAAGTAATAATCTTTTAAATTAATTTTTTCTTCTCCATTGTTGTATAATTCTATCCAGTTATATGTTTCACCATTATTATGTATCATATATTCTTTATTAGAAGTCATTACTTCACTAATTATTAAGCTTTTTGGATTCTTTAATTTTTCTCTAGAGTACTCCTCTACACCACTTATAGAATTCTCATAACCCGGAGAAATATTAGCACTCTCATGAAATTCATTATTCTCTTTAATATAAGCAAAACCGTTAGTTAGGTTTTGATAATCTACTTGTTCAACGATTTTATTATTTTTAGATAAGATAACTGTTCCGGTTTTTTTGTTTAAAACAAAATTAGTATGATTATCATGTTCTTCGCCTGAAGTATATATTAAGTAAGTTTCATTTTCTTTTAAATAAATATCTGGTAATTTATATTGGAATGGACGATTAAT
>CANRLI010000054.1 GCA_947631475.1 uncultured Bacilli bacterium
TGAATTATCTAAACCAGTACCACCTTTTTCTTTAGTCGTCCCTGTAAAAGAAGTACGTACTTCATATGCAAAACTTTCATTATTATACTTTGTTATACCATCTTCATACTTTAATGATGCAATTTTACTAGAATCATAACCATTAATAACATATTCTTTATTTGTTAACCAAATAGCATAATGATAATTATCATTACTAGTTTCTTCAATTACGATATATCCATCCCAATCATTATAAACTTTAGTTAAAAAATCATTACTACTTAAACCTTCTAACGTAATACACATACCTTTAGTTTCATTATCATTTCCGACTACGATATGTGAATCATTTTTTTTCTTATAAAACAAATAAGCTTGCTTAGATACACTAATCAAATCTTCTGCATCCTCTTTAAAGTTAGTAACCTTTTGGGCATTAGTAGCTAAGACAACGATTGTTAACCCTCCAACTACGACAATTGCACACATTACTACCATACATAGTATTTCTAGTCTAGAAAAAGTTAACTTATCTTTGTATTTATTCATTTTACCATCTTCTCTATATTATTATTTTAATATAAAGATTTATAAAATACAACTAACAATTATTCCAAAGTACTGATAACACTACTTACTAATTCAATATCATTAATTATATTAGACACCTTATCTGAAAAACGTAAATTATATTTTTCTTTTATTATCTTTTTAAATTGTTCATAAAAAGCTGGATTTCTATTTAGATCCTTTATAAAATATGAATTTTCTTTTAAGTAATCAAACAATTTATCTTTTTCTAAATTTTGTAAAATAATACGGTCCATATTAATCTCCAAAAAATTTAGATAAAGGTCTAGCTATATTAGGCTTAATATTATTATTAATATTTTCAGTTGTCTTAGTTGCTAATTCACTAAAAATATCCAGTGCTTTTTGGGCATTTTCTATATGTTTTTGTAAAGAATCAGGATCAAACTTTTCCATATAATCAGCTATCTTTTTAGTTGGCTTCACACTTTTACTACTCTCGTTAGTATATTTGCTCCATATTGTTTCATCTTCGCCATATAAATCATATAATTCATAAAACTTTTGCCAAGTCATTTCATTATTTATAACATAATTAGCTAATTCTGGTTTAGTTTTAACAAATTCTTTAAATTGTTCTTTAGACATAAAAAATCACCTATTAAATTTTATGATTAATAAGTGATTTTTTTACTATAATTTAAAATCATCAATAAAGTCATCAATCGTTAATTCTTTAACTTCATTATTACTTACATGTTCTTCTTTAACAACTTCTAATTCTTTTTCTTCTTTAGTTGCCTTAGTGCTTAACTCTAACTTACTTTCCATTACTGTTGCTACTTTAAAGACTTCTTCAATTTCTGTCTTACAAATTGAACTTCCAGTTGAAGCTAAATCCATAATTGGCAATTCCGTCGTTTTTATTTCTTTAAATTCCCCATCCGTTTTAATACTAATAGTATCATGAATATTCGTTGCTACAGCATTAACAATTTCATAATTAGTAGACTTAACCTTTTTTATCAAAGTCGCACCTTTTTTAGCTCTTGCCATCGTTTCTAACTCACTAATCTTAATACGTTTTGAAGTACACTTATTAGTAAAAATACTAATATATTCATCAGTGTTTTCTGGTGATAAGCAAGTAATTACTTCGTCATCTTTAACATTAATGCCTTTTACTCCTGATGCTTTAGCACCCACAATTGGAATCTCATTAGCATCTATATTAATATAACGACCTGTCTTAGTAATAAAGATTGCTCGACCATTATCTTTAACTACTGAAACTAGTTCATCACCATCTTTTAATTTCATCGCATTAATTGCTTTCGTATAACGACTAACTATTAAATCTTCTAAATTAGTACGTTTAGTAATTCCATTTTTAGTTGCCATAATAATATTGGTCTTTTTATTATCAAGTATCATTGCTGAAATAATTTTTTCATCTGCACTAATTTGAATTAAATTACTAATATGCTTACCCAATTCTTTCCATTTCGTTTCAACTATCTCATGAATAGGAACATATAAATAATGACCTAGATTCGTAAACATTAATAATGTATCAAGGGTTGTTGTATTATAAATACTTCTAATAAAATCACCTGGTTTTAAAGTAGTTGGTTCACTAGAAGCACTAACATATGATTTTAAAGGTATCCTTTTAACATAACCTTCATTAGTCGCCACAACTATTACATTTTCTTTAGGAATCATATCCATTGCATCAATTTTAATATCCGTAACTTCATCACGAATTTCACTACGTCGTGGATTAGCAAATTCTTTTTTGATTTCACTAATTTCTAATTTCATTTGACGTTTTAAAATATTCTCATCATTTAAAATAGAATTTAGAAAATCAATCATTTTATGTAAATCTTTTTGTTCATTTAATAGTTGATTTACGTCCGTATTTGACAAACGATATAGTTGCATTACAACAATTGCTGTCGCTTGTTCTTCCGTAAAAGCAAATTCCTTTATTAAGTTAATAATACAATCTGCTTTATTTTTAGAAGCGCGGATAACTTTGATAACTTCATCTAAAATATCCAAAGCTTTTATTAAACCTTCTACAATATGTAAACGAGCTTTAGCATGTTCTAAATCAAAACGCGTACGTCTTAAAATGACATCCTTTTGATGAGCAATAAAAGCATCTAAAATTTCTAAAATACCCAATTGTTTAGGACGACGATTAACAATTGCTACCATATTAAAATTATAATTAATTTGTAATTCAGTATTTTTAAGGAGATAATTTAAAATAAGTTCCGCATTAGCTTCCTTTTTTAATTCGATAATTATTTTAGCCATATGTTCTTTATCAGAAACATCAATAACATCAACAATACCCTCTACTTTTTTATCAATTTTAATATCTTCAATTTTTTTACGTAATTGTTCCTTTAATACATCATAAGGAATTTCATGAATTATTATTTGATGAGTTCCTTTATCTTTAACAATCTCTGTCTTAGCCTTAACAATTACTTTTCCACGTCCCGTTGCATAAGCTTGTAATAAGCCTTCTTTACCTTCAACTACTCCACCAGTAGGGAAATCGGGTCCTTTTACAATATTTAAAATCGTCTCTAAACGACAATTAGGATTATCAATACGATGAATAGTTGCATCAATAACTTCGCCCAAATTATGAGGTGGAATATTAGTCGCATAACCAGCTGAAATACCTGTAGAACCATTAACTAAAAGATTTGGAAAATTAGCTGGTAATACAGTAGGTTCTAAATCTTCATCACTATAATTTAAAGTCATTTCTACAGCATTACGATTAATATCTTTAAGCATCGTTTGCGCTAATTTGGTAAGTCTAGTCTCTGTATAACGATAAGCTGCTGGGCCATCGCCATCAATTGAACCATTATTTCCATGAATATCAATAAATGGTTCACGCATTTTCCATGGTTGCGACATATAAATCATCGCTCCATAAATACTTGAATCACCATGTGGATGGTATTTACCCATGACATCTCCTACAGCTTTAGCACATTTACGATATGGGTGATCAAAAGTGTTTTTGTCCTCCCACATTGTATATAAAATTCTTCTTTGGACTGGTTTTAAACCATCACGTACATCTGGTAAAGCTCGATCTTGGATAATACTTTTTGAGTATCTTCCAAATCGATCTCCCATAATATCTTCTAAAGTATAATCAAAGATTTTTTCGACAATTGTTTTTTCTTGTTTGGTTTTAGCCATCTTGATTACCTCCTAAAGTCATCTTCTAAAGTGAAGTCCACATTTTCATTAATCCACTCTTTACGTGGTTCAACTTTATCACCCATTAAAACAGATACCCTTTTTTCGGCTAAAGCAGCATCTGTAATACTAACTTTAATTAAACTACGTGTTGCTGGATTCATTGTTGTTTCATATAATTCGTCAGCATCCATTTCACCTAAACCTTTAAAGCGTTGTACTTTAAAGGCCTGTTTAACTGTTTTCTTTTTTTCTTCAAGTTCTTCATCAGTTGCCACATATTCTTTATATTTACCAAAATCTAAAGCATACAAAGGTGGATTAGCTATATAAAGCATTCCCGCTTCTATTAAAGGACGCATAAAACGATAAAAGAAAGTTAACAAAAGTATTTGAATATGAGCTCCATCATCATCAGCATCGGTCATAATAATAACTTTTCCATAATTAGACTCACTAGGATCAAAATCATTACCTATTCCAGCACCTATAGCATAAGTTAACGTATTTAATTCTTCATTATTTTGGATATCATTATTCGAAGCTTTTTCACAATTTAAAACTTTACCACGTAATGGCAATATAGCTTGAGTCTCACGATTACGACCCGTTTTAGCTGAACCACCTGCTGAATCACCCTCTACTAAAAACAACTCAGAAATTTCAGCATTTTTTCCTGTCGCCTTAGCAAGTTTACCACTTAAAATTTTATCTTTTTTTTCTTTGCCTTTACCTTGACGAGCAGCTTCACGTGCTTTACGCGCAGCTTCACGAGCTATTCTACTTCGTGAGGCTTTTTCAACTATTGTTAAAGCAATTTCACGATTTTCTTCTAAGAAAAATTTCATATTTTCATAAGTTATTTGTTCAGTTATAGTACGTGCTTCAGGTGTTCCTAACTTACCTTTTGTTTGTCCTTCAAATTGTAGTAAATTTTCTGGTATTTTCAAATTAATAACTGCACTAAGACCTTCTCTAACATCTGATCCTTCAAAAGAAGCATCCTTTCCCTTAAGTAAATTATTTTCTTTTGCATAATCATTAAAAGCCTTTGTAATACCTGATTTAAAGCCCGTTTCATGTGACCCACCATCACTTGTTTTAACATTATTAACAAAACTTAAAATATTTTCGTTATAACCTTCTTGATATTGTAAAGCCACATCAACTTCTATTCCTTGTTTAATACCATTAAAATTAACAACCTTATGAAGAGTATTTTTTCCCTCATTTATATATTCAACAAAATTGATTAATCCTTGTTCATAATGATATTTTACATTTCGCATGTCTTCTTCATCAAAAACTTCAATAGTAATTCCTGAAAGTAAAAAAGCACTTTCTTGCATACGTTCTGTTATCGTTGTAAATGAAAAACTAGTTGATTTAAAAATTTCTGGGTCAGGTAAAAAAGTAACCGTCGTACCTGTTTTATTAGTCTTGCCAATAGTCTTTAATGGTTCTTTGACTTTACCACCATCAGCAAACTCGATGCTACTAATAACACCTTCACGATATATCACGACTTTCATCCATTTAGATAAAGCATTAACTACAGAAGCTCCAACACCATGCAATCCTCCTGATACTTTATATGTACCTTCTTCAAATTTACCACCTGCATGCAAAATAGTATAAATAACTTCTGGAGTAGAACGACCACTTTCATGCATACCAATTGGAACACCACGCCCATGATCTTCAACAGTAACTGAGCCATCCTTATTAAGGGTAATTTTAATATAATCACCATAACCATTGATACTTTCATCAATCGCATTATCAACAATTTCCCATATTAAATGATGAAGACCTCTTTTATCAGTTGACCCTATATACATACCAGGTCTTTTACGAACTGCTTCTAGTCCTTCTAATATTTTAATTGATGATGCATCATAATTATTACCATTTACTGTTGCCATTTTTTTCACCATAGTTAGTATATCATAAAAGAAACATAAAAAAAAAGAGCTTTGACATTTTAAAATGTCAAATAACGCCCTTATTTTCGGCCTATTTTAAAAATCGTCATCTTCTTCAAAATATAATTTATCATTATCTATTTTTTCAGTTGTTTCAACTTTTAAAGCTTTTTCTTCCGGTTCCTTTTTAATAATTGGTAATTCAGGTTGAACATTCATTTTAGGCAAATCATCTTCCGTAATAATATTAGGTATAACGGCTGTATCTTCTATAACTCCAATATCTAATATTTTAACTGGTTTAGTAGCTTCTTCTAAAGACTCATGTTTAGTTGTTCTAACCTCAATTTCTTGATCCTTAACAATTTCTTCTTCAAAACTTTTTTTAAAATCTTCCAAGTTTTTAGTCAAAACTGGCATTTCAAAAGTTACATCTTCTTTAACTGGTTCTACTTCTTTTGGCGCATCAAAAGTTATATCTTTTATTTCTTCCTCAACTTGTTTTTTTGGTTGTTTAGCTTTTTTAGCATCCTTTAACCCTACCAAAAAAACCAAAAAGAATAAAATTACCAACACAATTACTGCCACTAATAAAATAGTCGCAAAATACTTATTTTCATATATTTTATCTATAATATTCAGTATATTCATTGACGCACCTCTAATTATTCTATATTATTAGCATAACATATTTAGACTATTTAAACAATAAAAATCCCCAAAAAAATAACTTAAAATTAATTAA
>CANRLI010000055.1 GCA_947631475.1 uncultured Bacilli bacterium
TAACTCTTTTTTCATATTTTCCCCCTTAATTACTAAAATCATTTTATCATAAATTATTGAATATTAAAACTCGAACTAATCAAATACATTGAAAAGTCCGAGTTTAGTATCAATCTGGTGCCGACTGCCGGATTTGAACCAGCGACCTACGCGTTACGAGGGCGTTGCACTACCACTGTGCTAAGTCGGCCTAAGTAAATTATACACATTTTTTGGAAAAATAGAAATATTTTGTAAGATTTTTTTTAATGATGGTATAATAAATATAGAATAAAGGAGTTGTTTTGAATGAAATGTGTTGTATTAAATGGTGTTAAAAAATTTGATGTAGAAAAAATGACCGAGCCCAGATCAACTAATGGAGCGGTTATAATAGACGTAAAAAAAGCTGGTATTTGTGGTTCTGATATTCACTATTGGGATATTGGAGCACCTCAAGGTTTAGTTATGGGGCATGAGTTTTGCGGAGTTGTAACAAACCCTGGAAGTCGACAAGATTTAAATGTTGGTGATCGAGTTACTGCATTACCTATCTCCCCATGTGGTCATTGTCCTGCATGTTTAAGTGGCAATCCGCAATATTGTCCTGAAACATGGAATTATGCAGTTGGTTTATCATTAACTAATCCTGGAGCTTATGCAGAGAAAACGGCTTTAAGGCCTGATTTAGTTATAAAAGTGCCTAGTAATATTACAGATTCTGAAGTAGCGATGGTTGAACCTACAGCTGTTGGTTTGCATGCAGTAAATTTAGCTAATATTAAAATTGGCGCTAAAGTTTTAGTTATTGGTGCGGGAATAATTGGCGACATATGTGCTATGCTTGCTAAAATGAATGGGGCTTCATATGTAGTGGTAAGTGAAACTAATCCAGAACGTGGAGAAAAAAGTGTGGTATTAAATTGTGCTGATGAATGGTTTAATGCCAGAGAAGAAAATTTTAATGAAAACGTTCGAAAAAAATGTCCTTATGGATATGATGTTGTTTTTGATTGTTCAGGTAATTCAGCAGCTGTTAGTACAGCATTAAGTATGGCAAGACCAAATGGAACTGTGGTAATGGTTGGCGTATCTATGGATAGTATTACAATTCCTTCAATAGCTTTAGTAATGCATGAGCTAAAAGTATATGGAGCGATTGGATATACAATGGACGAATTTAAAGAATGTATTAATTTAATGGCCAAAAGAAAAATCGATATGTTAAGATTTGTCGATGATATCGTTAGTTTAGAAGAAGTTCAAAAATCATATGAAAGATTAACATGTGGAACTGATAGCGCGATTAAAATATTAATTGACCCACAAAAGTAATGAATAAACATTACTTTTTTTGTGCCATAAATATTTATTTATTAAATTTCTTTTGGGGATAAACTCTGATAATTTGAACAACACAGTGTTGATTAATCAATTAATTTTACAGTTATTTCATAAAATGATATAATCAACGAGATGATTACTAGATTTATTTTATTAAATGTGCTAAAGTAAATAACTCAAGAAGAGGTTGGAGGAGTTTTTCATGAAGCAGCTAGATAAAATTAATAATATAAATGATATTAAAAAATTAAAAAGTTGTGAAAAAAAAGAATTGGCTAGTGAAATAAGAGAATTTTTAATAGATAAAGTTGCAAAAAATGGTGGCCATTTAGCTTCTAATTTAGGGATTGTAGAATTAACAATTAGTTTATGTGATGTCTTTGATTTTGAAAAAGATAAAATTATTTTTGATGTTGGACATCAAAGTTATGTTTATAAAATATTAACGGGTCGTAAAGATAAATTTGATACATTACGTAAATATAAGGGGTTAAGAGGATTTCCTTATAAAAAAGAAAGTCCTTATGATTTTTTTGAAACGGGTCATAGTAGTACTTCTATTAGTGCTTGTATAGGAATGGCTAGAGCAAGAGATTTAAATAAAGAAAATTATAATATAATTGCAGTTATTGGAGATGGAGCTATCTCTAGTGGAATGTCTTTAGAAGCAATTAATGATATTGGTTTTAAAAAAACAAAAATGATTATTATTTTAAATGATAATGGAATGAGTATTTCAAGCAATGTTGGAGGGATATCTAGTTATTTAAGTCGCTTAAGTTTAAATGAAAAATACATAAAACTTAAAAATAAAGTTAAGTATTGCTTGGATGATACTAGATTTGGTAATGTTTCAATCAAGTTTCTATCTCGTATTAAAGATGGTATTAAAAAGACCTTGGTTCCTTCAAAATATTTTGAGGATATGGGCTTAATATACATAGGTCCAATCGATGGACATAATATTTTGGAGATAGAAAAAGTTTTAAGAAGAGCTAAAAAAATTGATGGACCAGTCATAATTCATGTTGTTACTAAAAAAGGGAAAGGTTATAAGTTTGCAGAAGAAACACCAGAAAAATATCACGGAGTTTCATCCTTTGACAAAGAGTATGGTGTACAAACTAGTAATAAAGCAACATATTCTAATGCGTTTGGGAAGGCTTTAGTTAAAATAGCCAGTCATAATAAAAAAATAGTCGCTATTACAGCAGCGATGCAAGATGGAGTTGGGCTTAAAGAATTTGCAAGGAGATTTCCTGAACGATATTTTGATGTAGGAATTGCTGAAGAGCATGCTGTAACTTTGGCAGCGGGAATGGCAGTTTCTAAGATAAAACCAGTATTTGCCGTTTACTCAACTTTTTTACAAAGAGGTTTTGATCAAATAATACATGATGTATGTATGCAAAATTCCCCTGTTATATTTGCAATTGATCGAGCTGGAATAGTAGGAGCAGATGGTGAAACGCATCAAGGTATTGTAGATTTATCTTACCTTTCAATTATTCCTAATATGACTATTGTATCACCAAAATGTATTAACGAATTGGAAGTATTATTAAAATGGGGAGTTAAACAAAATTTTCCACTTGCTATAAGGTATCCAAGAGGTGGGGATTATCTTGAAATGACACCTATAAAAAAAGTAATACTTGGAAAATGGGAATATATTTGCCAAGGTCAATCATTAACTATTATCGCAACGGGTAAAATGGTACAAAAAGCATATCAAATAAAAAAGGAATATAATCTAGATATAACAATAGTAAATGCAACTTTTATTAAACCTTTAGACATTGATATTTTAAAAAAAATAGTCAAGTCTAAAGATAATATATTAACATTAGAAGATAATTTAATTAATGGCGGATTAGGACATAATATTTTGCTTAAACTTAATGAATTGAATTATAAAGGGAAAATAAAAATATTGGGATTCAATGATAAATTTATAGAGCAAGGTACAATAGAAGAGTTATATAAACAAGAACATTTAGATAATAAATCTATTAAAAAAGAAATAGATAAATTAATGAAGAAACAAGACAATTAAAATGTTATAAAAAATCTTTTAATTATAAAATGATTTAAATAAGCCATAATATAATTAGGAAAGTGATTATATGGAAATAGTTAAAAGATCCTTTATAATGTTTGTTGTTCTTTTTTTAATTGTTAAAATAATGGGTAAGAAACAAATTAAGAATTTAACAATGTATGACTACGTTATTGGTATTGCAATAGGATCGATAGCAGCGGATAGTATTATAAGTGTTGATGAACCGTTATATATTGGATTACTAGCTCTAGGAGTATTTGGTTTAATAGGTTTTATTTTTTCTTTGCTATCGCTTAAAAACAATGAAGTAGCGGAAATATTAGATGGTGAACCATTAATACTTTTTAATAATAATCATTTCTCATATGTTAATTTAGAAAAAGCTAAATTAAATGTGGCTAAAGTATTAGAAGGTTGCCGTTTAAAAGGTTGTTTTGATATTAATGAATTGGATTGTGCTATTTTAGAACCATCTGGTGAGATATCAATTCTTTTAAAAGGAGAATATCAACCACTAACTAGTAATGATGTTAAAAAAGATTGGCAAAAAAAGTCTAAAAAGCAAACTCTTAATTATCCAATAATTATTGATGGATCGTTAAATGAAGGCAATTTAAAAAAAGCGAACAAAAACAAAGATTGGCTAAATAATTATTTAAAAGATCTAAATAAAGGGATAAAAGACATAAGTTTATTATGTATAGATAATAATGATGAAGTGACAATTTTTTATAATGAAATAGATAAGTAATTCAATACCAAGAGCTAATTATAAAATTGACAATAAAAAAAGCATACATTTAATGAGGGTATAGCTTTATCTGACAACTTCGCAGTATATATTAAAGATATCTAAAGTTCTCACTTAATTTAAAACAATAAAAACTTTTTTACTTTTGGGTATTTGTAAATTTTAATTTTGAAGTTTATTCCTTAAAATTATTTTCGTTCACGATTCAAATTAAATTTTTATAATTTTGGGGCTTTCTAAATGAATATTGTAGAACTAACAAATAGATAACTTTGCATTATTATAGTCTTCTATCATTTGTTTTAAAAAGGAATATTTTGTATTAAACGACAAATTTTGGGTAACTCTTTTTAAATTACCAAAATAAAACTACTTTCAATTTAATTTTGAGAGTAGTTTTTATATTAATCTCTAATTTTCCAAGTATTAATCAATCTGGTACCCTAAAGGAATTAGTATGGTAAATTGGCTTTTTAAATTTCTTTTAAAATTTCCGGGAAAGAATTATATCCAGCTTCTTCATTTAAATGCCCACCATTATGTATTATGACTTCTTTAGCATTTATAGATTTAGCAAATTTTTTTATACTTATTTTATTTTCTAAAATATATTTTAATGCACATATACTTCCTGTTGAATGACCTATAATAATGGTATTTTCATTCATTAAATTAAAATCTTTATTATAAACATCCATAATTTTTTTCCACTCACTATAAATATGATGTTTATCATCAATTGGAAATTGAGGTATTATACATAAACAATCTTGGCTATCTACTTTTTCCTTAAACCAAGGAAACCAATTTTCAATATTACTACCTTTAAATCCATGAATAATAAAATAATTTTTCATTTTCTATCTCCCATCTGATTTAGCCTTGCATATTGTAATCTTTTTTAAATTTCTAATACTTCTGATTAATATTTTTTTCATTTGTTGTTGAATATGTCTTACAATCAGCAATCTATTTCATTCTCTTTTCTCTAGTTAATTTTGATGCATCCTCATGCATTTCTTTAAGCCAAATATTTCTTGGCAATAACTATTACTTTTTTGTTCAGTTAATTTTTCAGTTACTTTTCCTAACTCAGGCACAAATAATGATAATTCTTCTCTTTTACATAAGTAGTTTTCTAACATTGCTGAAATAACCTCTTGTTTAAAAGGTAAAATTTGATTTATTAAAAATCTGAAATGTTTAAAAGCATCTATTCCCATTCCGTGTTTTAATACCATTTCTTCAACATTACCAACAACTATATTTTCCTTATTAGTTCTTAATTTTCCATTTATCCAAGTATTTTCTACCAATTTCATCTCATTATAATTTTGTTGATACGGAGTACTTGTAACTGTTATTTCACGAAGTTTTATTCCTTTTAAATTTTCATCAGTATTGAGTTCCATGCGCTTATCACAATATCTTAATTGATAAGAATATTCCTTTGGATGATTGCTTACTTTCTCTCCATCTGTTTTATATACTAAAACTTCCTCAATATTAAAATTTTCTGTTTTGCTTTTATAATTTAAATATAAACCCTCATTGTCTACTTTAAAATTCATAAAGCCATATTCTTTGCTCCACAAAGTTAAACTTGGATAACTTCCAACATTAATATCAATATGATCAATATATCCATTTTCTCTTTTAATATCTAACTCGTAATGAAATCTAGAATCAGAACCTATTTTTTCACTTCCATTTTGAAATTTTCTTATTGCTTTATAATTAATATCTTTACTTTTTAGTTCTATTTGATAACCATAAGTTTTAGAGTAACCTTTTTTAACATTTTCATTAAATAATTTCTTATATTGTATAAACCCAACCTGTTTATTATTCTCATCAACGATTAGCCAACGATTAGAATTATTTGGTCCAATTAAATTATATCCTAACATTGATACTAATTTTATTTCACTTTCTATATCATGGGTAACTTTTTCCATTTATAAAACCTCTCTGTAATTATTAACTATTATAGCATATATTATTAAATATTAAAACTCGGGCTGTACTAGTCCGAGTTTATTATCTATCTGGTGCCTTAATGGAAGGAGTATGACAACTTTTTAAATCAATTATTCCTTTATTTGTTCATCATAAATAATATCATCTGCTGAATCAAAAGCAGGGCAATCTACTAAAAAAGAATCAAAATGACCTTTAAACGCATACTTTGTATTTTTAGGAATCACTAACATTTCTCCTTCAGTTAAATCTATTATTTCATTTTCTACATGAAATTGAGCAT
>CANRLI010000056.1 GCA_947631475.1 uncultured Bacilli bacterium
TTAATTATAATAAAATTCATAAATATAAAACCACACTTTTAATACCCAAAGTGTGGTCTTATTAATAATTCAATTTAAGATTAGGTGATATACCAAAAGATTCTAAATGTGAGTTAATATCTGCTACTAAATCTATTAATTTACTAAAAGAAATAGCAACTTTAAAGACACATTTACCTAATTCATCATTATATAATTCAATATATAAAGTTTTGTTACTAGGGCTTAAGTAAGTACGTCCCTTTGTCGTAGCTTCATTAATTAAACTCATTATCTTTTCATTATCAAAAGCTAATTCAGCTATGGCTGTCTTTTGATCTTCGTTAATTAATGCTTGTAATTGATTACGAGAAGTTAAATACTCTAACTCTATTGCTTCTTGTTCGTTAAACTCATTTAAAGCGGCACTAAAAGCTTCTTGATATTGCTGATAATCATCAGAATTAAGGTCATGATGACTCCTAACTAAATCATCTAAAATGCTATTAATTCTTTCTTTAATTATTAAAGTATCTTCTTTCTTGGTATTAACTATTTTAATTAAATCCTTTAATTTAATTAAATTTTCTTGCATATCCTTAGACATATAAGTCTGAAGACGGAAATCACTTAATGATAAAGAATTAAAATCATAACCATAAGAATTAATAATATTAATATAAAGATTAAATAAACCTATTAAAATATCTTTACTATCTATTTGTGATTTTAAATATGGTTGTTGCTTATCTAGATCAGATAATAGAAGATACTTTTGGGTTTGTTTAAGAGCTACTTCATTACTATTTAAATATTCAATAATCCAATTATTAAGGTACTTCTTTTGGATTTCTAATGGTTCATTATAAAAATCTGGTCCTAATTGTTCAGCTTGAGATACTAACCACAAAGAATCAGCTAATTTATATTTACTAATTGTTACTTCACAATCATGAGGAACAAAAGATTTAAAAGTTTCAATTAAATCATTAACTTTTACTTCTCTTTTATCTTTAAAACTAGCAATGGTTTTATTAACTATTTCATTATATGTTTTAACGTAATTAAAATTAGGATTAGGTGATGATAAAGTAACAATAAATGTCTTAGTATATCTTATATAATCGAGAAGACTATTTTTATCATAGATATTATTTTCAGCTTTTTTATTATATAAAAAGATTTCTTTATAAGTACTCTTTTTAAAAGCATTAGATAAACGATATAACCATTCGGGAGGAATAACAGTTTCGATTTCTTCACTTGATACAAAGATATTATTCTCAGCGTCAAATGTATAATTGCCATTTCTTAAAGCTTGATAAAGATGACGATAAAAAGCAGGATAATCTTCATAGTACTTAGAATCAACATCGGGAGTAGCTATTTTTTCATCATATAAATTAGGAACACATCCAGTATATAAAAAGGCTTCTAAAGAAAAAGAAGGATTTTCAACATAATTATTAAGAAAATTTTCAATAGATATTATATTAAAAAGATGAAGACGAGAACTTTTAAAAGTTTGTTTTTCGGCAAAAACTGATGATACCTCCTTAGATAAAGGGGTTTGTAAAATTAAATGACGCATTAAAGCTTCAAGACACTTTAATTCATTTGTAAACATCGTATTCACCTACTTCACTACTTTATTTTTTTTTATTATAACATAATAATTAATAAAAAACTATACCATATAAAAAGACCATAATTAGGCCTATTAATCAATAAAATAATATGTACCTGTAGCAATAGCTATTAAATTATTTTTTTCATCATAAATATTACATTTAAACACAGCTGTTGTCTTACCTACTTTTATTTTTTCAGCTTCACCAATTAACTTTGAACCTAGACCAGGTTTTAAATAATTAATATTAGAACTTAATGTTACAACATTACGATTAGTCATACGTGCAGCTAAACCCATGACAGAATCAGCTAAACCAAATATTAATCCACCATGAGCAGTATGATTAGGATTTAAAGAATTTTCATCTAAATCAACTGACATTTGAGCATAATCTTCACTAAGTTTGATTAAATGCATCTTATTATACTTAATATAACCCGGGTTATTTTCAATATATTCCTTGATTTGTTCACTTATTTTTTCTGTATCCATCTTTATGCCTCCATACTTTATTATTTTATACTATTTTAAAACATAATACCATTATTCTTTAATTAATTTACTAAATATTATATAATAATACTATTGAGGTGGCATATGATTTGGAATAAATATAAAGTATATATTATTTTTACTATTTTAGTAATAATAATGATATCAGGTGTCGTATTTTGGAATAATATTATTGATAAAAAAGATAATAATGAAGTAAAAGATACAATTGATGTAAGTGATGCTAATAATGTACCTTATGTTGATGCTAAATTAGGTAGTGATGTAAGAATTACACAAGGCTACTTATTAAATTATGTAACTAAAAAAAGTTCAATCTGGTATATGAGTACAGGCTATGTAAAAAAGATAACTAAAAAAGACAAAGAAGCAACTATTAATTTAAGTGAAACAAAAGATAGTGAAACTTATATACAAGGAACAATTGAAATAGATAAATGTAATATTAAAACAGGTGATTTAGTTAACTTTGTTGGAACAATTGATATAGAATCTGGAACAATTAATTTATCTAAAATAAGTAAAGAAACTATTAATTATCAAAATATGGAAGAAATAGACTTTAATTCTTTAGAAGACAATCTTAACTTAATAAAAAGTACTTACTTTATAATAAGTGGTTATATGGTTACAGATGATAAAGAATATAAATTATACGATACTAAAGAAGCTTGGCAAAATGATAATAGTGATCTAAATTATTTTACAATTGAATGGAAAGAGACCTTTAATTATACTGGTAATCAAGATATAAAAATTAAATGTTTACTAAGTAATACACATAAATTAAAAGAATGTGAAATGCAATAAAATTATAAAAAACAGTCATAAAGTTTATTACTTTATGACTGTTTTCTTTACTATATTAATTATAAATGACATTAATTCAAAAGTAAATATTATTTATTTGCCTCTTTTTATAAAAAAATGAAAAGATATTAACCATAAAGTAATAAACTTTATGACAATAATCGACATAAAAAGAAGGTAGTATTATGGCAAGTCATGAAGTATATAATAAAGATAATAAATTTTTATCTAAATTAAAATTTAAATCGAAAACATTAAATATTTTAAGGAATATTGTTTTAAGTCTTGTCATTATTTTAGGTTTAAACTGGGTAATTGCAATAACAACAGATGTTAACTTACTTGGCACGGGTTTAAGAAAAGTCTTTGAAGCAGTGGCTGGTTATAATAAAGAAATCCCTAGTATTTCTTTCTCATCCGATGACTGGTCTAGTCCAGGTTCTTGGCGTGTTAATAAGAGGGCTGAGTGGACAAGTGCTAATACCGCCGAAGTTACTTTTACTTTAGACACAACAGCCAAAGTTATTGAATCAGGGGATATTGTTCATCCTGAAGTAATTATTATCTTAGATAACTCTTTAAGTATGGTTGGTGAAAAGTTAGATAAAGCGAAAGAACATACGATTAATTTTATTAAAAAATTTCTGGCTGACGAAGAAGAAAGTATCGCTTTAATTACTTTTAATGATACGGCAACTATTTTAACTGATTTTACGAGAAATGAAACTACGTTAACTGATAAAGTAAATTCAATTAACGCCGAAGGTAATACCAACTATAATGATGCTTTAAAAAAAGCTGGAGAAATTCTTGAAAATTACTATACTCATAATGGTTATAAATCTGTTTCCATTCTTTTTGTAACTGATGGTGTTCCATGTATTGACACTCCTAACGAAGTAGCTACAGCCCGTTTACTTAAAGATAAATATAATGTTGCTATTAATGGTATTCAATATGAAATGGGTAATACAATAACACCTGCCTTAGAAAGAATAAGTGATTATACTCGCTATGCGGCTCGTGATACATTAACAGATGTTTTTATGGATTTATCAACCACTCATGTATCATATGATAACTTTGAAATAGTCGATTATGTTAAAGATGAATATTTCTATGTCAAAAATGAAAATGATATAAATGTTACAAGAGGAACTATAAAACTAGAAAATCAAGCTGATGGTACGCAAAAAATCATCTGGAATTTAGGAGAAAATTTTAAAACTGGCTCGTCATCGAGTATGACCATTAATTTAACTTTAAAAGAGCAATATGTTACAGATGTTAATAAAGATTTTTATCCCACAAATGAAAAAGAAGAAGTAAATAGTAAATTACCGGATGAAAATGCTAAAACAAAAGCTAGTACCTTAACCCCTGTCTTACAAAGAATATATAATGTAACATATTTAAATAATCCTCCAACGGGTTGTAGTTTAAGCAAGGAATACGCTAAAGAAAAACATTACTATTTTGAAAATGTTAAAATCAAAAACGACCATCCAACCTGTGCTGGTTATAACTTTAAAGGTTGGAACATCGTTGAAAATGATGTCCGAGAAATAGGTGGTAATAAATTTACCATGCCTAAACATGATGTTACTTTAAAAGCTTTATGGGGTCAGCAAGATATTTCTAAAAGTATGAAAGGACAGGTGCCTGAAAAACCAACTCTTTATGAAATAGTCCAAGCTGATGCGAGAGGCGCTTACGGAGCCACAATCTATGAAGGTGAGGTAACAGACCAATATAATAAGACTGTTACAGTCAAAGAAAATGCTGGCACCTCCGATGGTATTTACTATTACACCTCTAAAACACATAACAATGTCATATTTGCTGGTTTTTGTTGGCAGATGGTTAGAACAACCACTACTGGTGGAGTTAAAATCGTCTATAATGGCATTCCTGTAAATGGTACCTGTAAAGATGATCGAGGGTATATTCTTACAGTTACCAATCCAAATTATCATCTAAGCATAGATAGTTCTGACTTATATGGTGATAGTTATACTTATGATTCAGCTACTGGGAAGATTAATTTAACAGGCAATGTCCAACGTGCTGACACCTTTGCTAAAAACGACCTCATTGGTAAATACACTTGTTATAATTCATCAGGTACCAATTGTTCTACCTTATATCACGTCAATTCGCTTGATCCAGAAAGTAGCTCTTACACCTATACTACTAGGTATGAACCAGTCCATTATTCAGTTGTTGGTGAAAGCCGATTTAATTATAGATACTCTCCCGCCTACGTTGGTTATATGTATAACACCGTATATGAGTATAATAATGAAGAAATCATTTTAGATACGGCCTTATGGGGGAATGGTGTGGAGTGGAAAGACAATGCTTATCACTTAACTGATACAGTTGCAGGTGGAATAGATGTCAATCATCATTACACGTGTGCTACAATGAGCAGTACCGAAGTCACTGACACTTGTACGGAAGTAAGATATTATTATGAGTATTTTTCTAATAGATATGGTTCTAATGTTTATCATTATATAACTTTGCAAAACGGCACAACAATCGAACAAGCCCTTATCCAAATGTTATCAGCTGATGATGTCAATACTACCAATTCAGATATCAAAACATACATTGATGAATGGTATCAAAATAACATGACAAACTATACCAAGTATTTAGAAGATACGGTCTTCTGTAACGACCGAGGCATTAGTGATCTTCGTGGTTGGAATCCCAATGGTGGACTTATTTCTGCTTATTCTAGTGATTTACAATTTAATAATTATAGTTATATTCAATCTACCCACATATGTCCAAATATTACTGATCAATTTGCGATGAACAATAGTAAAGCGCAGCTTACATATCCCGTTGGCTTATTAACGGTTCCTGAAGCAAATATGATTGGCAGTACATTCACTACAACGGGTGAGGAATGGTGGTTGGGTTCGCCTTACGACTTCTACGGCAACGACGGCGCAGTCGGGCGCTACGTGGGCACGAGTGGTGGCTTAGGCCGCTCCCAAGCGGACTACTCCCGCGGTGTCCGTCCTGTCGTTTCGCTCACCCCTGGCACTAAATATACTAGTGGAGCAGGCACACCAGAAGATCCATTTATTATTGAGACTAAGTAAGTAAATTAGGAAATGAAATAAGGCATTCTTTGGAATGCCTTTTA
>CANRLI010000057.1 GCA_947631475.1 uncultured Bacilli bacterium
GACACAGATAAAATTTTTGCTACTAGTGGCGGTGCTATGGAAGCCTTTCAATCTGATATAAATCAAGCTCTAAATTATATTAATAGTAATCCTTCTCATCGTTATAATCTTATCTTGAATTATGGGGTGAATGGTGTTAATGAAGATTGGGTAAGTGCTTATAAAGAAGTTATCGACAAGTTAAATGGTAAAGCTAATATTTTGATAGTCAGTGTAAATCCTTGTAATGATAGTATTGCTAAATATTGTCGTAATGAATACATAGTGCCTTTAAATAATAAATTACGTAATGCTTTTTCTTCAGGATATAAAGATGTTAAGTATTGTGATACTTATACGCCTTTTATTAATTCCGCTAATTATCAACAAATGATTGAAACAGAGGAAGGTATTCATTATACAAATGAAGGGGCTAATTTTATATATGATAAAATAAAAAATTGTCTTAACTCATTTTAATATGTCAAATTTATATATATGTATTGAAATATAGTTTTTAGTATTGTTATAATTTATTTAGGTGATAAAAATGAATTATAAATATACTTCAAGAAATGAACAAGATACTATGGAAATTGCCGAGAATATTGAAAGTGAAAAGTTCCCTGGAATGGTTATTTGCTTAGATGGAGAACTTGGTAGTGGTAAAACTGTTTTTGCTAAAGGTTTTGCTAAGGCTTTGGGAATTACAGAAACTATTACTAGTCCTACTTTTAGTTTGGTTAAAGAGTATTTAGATGGAGAAATGCCACTATTTCATATGGATGTTTATAGGTTAGATGATGATAATAATGAATTTGGTTTATCAGACTATTTAAATCAAGATGGTGTATGTTTAATTGAGTGGCCAGAAATGATTAATGATCAATTACCTGAAGAAAGATTAGATATCAAGTTTAAGATTATTGATGATGAAACAAGAATATTAATTTTTACACCTCATGGTCAAAAGTATATAGATTTATGTGATGCGGTATTATAAACTCGAAAGAGTTTTTTATTTTGGTTTAATGTATGGTATAATAAGGCTCGAGAGGTGGTTTTATGTACTCTTTATTTATTGATACTCATGATAAAAAAGTAATTATTATTTTATATAAAGATGGTAAAATTATTAACAAAACGGTTGAGGAATCTAAAAATAAACATAGTGAAATAACTATGCCTATTTTAGATAAAACATTAAGAGATTCTGGTGTAGAACCAAACGAATTAGGTGAAATTATTGTTGTTAATGGTCCAGGGTCTTTTACGGGGGAAAGAATAGCTGTAACTATTGCTAAAACTCTTGCTTTTACATTGAATATTCCAATTAAAGCTATTGATTCATTATCAATTTTAGCTTTAAATGTTGAGAGTGATTTAAAAATAGTAGCAATTGAAGACCGTAATGGAGCTTTTGTGGGAGTTTTTGATAAAGAAAATAGTGTTTTAGAGGATTTTAAATATTTAAATAAAACAGACTATTTAGAATATAAAAACAATAATAAGGTTCAGACTGAGGCAGATATTGCAATAGATTATGAGAAAGTTTATGAATTTACTAAAAATTTAGTTAATTTAAATCCTCATGAAGTAAAACCACTATATATAAAAGGAATTAGTGCACTAAATGATAGATAAAATAACTTTAAAAGATGATTTAAGATTTAATGAGTTAGGAATTTTAGTAAATAACAATTTTTGTAATTTATTTAACTTAGAATCTTTAATAAATTCTCCTATCGATGATATTTATGGATATTATGTGAATAATTATTTGGTTGGATTTATTCATGTAAGTAAATTGTATGAAACGTTGGATATAGTAAATATTGTTGTTGATGAGCAATATCGCAGACAAGGTATTGCTACGAAATTAATTAATTATGTTTGTGAATCATATGATGATATAAATAATGTAATGTTAGAAGTAAATGAACATAATGTAAAAGCAATTAATTTATATTTAAAAAATGGTTTTTATGAAATTAACCGCCGTTTAAGGTATTATGGACAAGATACAGCAGTAATAATGAAAAGAGATGTATAAAATGAAAGATGTTAATATATTAGCAATTGAGACTTCGTGTGATGAAACAAGTATTGCTATTATCAGAAATGGTAAGGAATGTGTAGCTTTGACTGTTTTAACCCAAATGGATACACATGCTCTACTTGGTGGTGTAGTTCCCGAAATTGCTTCTAGAATGCACACAGAAAATATTACAATGGTTTTAGAGGAAACATTAAATAAAGCAAAGATGAAAATGGAGCAAATGGATGCAATAGCTGTTACTTATTCGCCAGGCTTACTTGGGAGTTTATTGGTCGGAGTGGAATTTGCTAAAACTTTATCATTTGTTTATAAAAAGCCTTTGATTGCAGTTAATCATATAGCAGGACATATTTATGCTAACAATTTAGAAGAAACGATGCAATTCCCATTGTTGGCTTTGGTAGTAAGTGGGGGACATACTGATTTAATTTTAATGAAAGATGATTATGAATTTGAACATATTGGTGGGACATTAGATGACGCCATAGGTGAATGTTATGATAAAGTAGCTAGAGTTTTAGGTTTAAAATATCCAGGTGGTCCTAATGTTGAAAAAATGGCTCTATTAGGACAACACACATACACTTTACCTATTCCAATGAACGACTCTTCTTTTAATATGAGTTTTAGTGGTTTAAAAAGTAGTGTGATTAACTTAGTTCATAATGAAAAACAAAGAGGCAATGAAATAAGAAAAGAAGATTTAGCAAAAAGTTTTCAAGATACCGCTGTTAATCAATTAGTACGTAAAAGTGAATTAGCTATCAAAAAATATAATATAAAAAATATGATTATAGCAGGGGGCGTATCAGCTAATAAATATTTAAGAGGAGAAATTCAAAGATTAGCTGATCAGTATAAAGTAAAATTATCAGTACCACGAATGCTTTATTGTACTGATAATGCTGCGATGATTGGTGCAGCGGCTTATCCTCTTTATAAAAAAGGGATATTTAGTGATTTATCATTAAATGCAACTAGTGGAGATGAACTTTATTAGTTTATGGAATATAATAAATATGATATTATATTATTAGCATATAAGAAGGTGTAATAATGAAGAAAGTTTTAGTTACGGGTGCTGGAGGAACTGTTGGTCTTCAAGTAATTAGATTTTTACTTAGTGAAGGAAAATACGAAGTAACGGCATTGGATTTAAAAAATAAATATGTTTATAAAAGATTAAAACCTTTTCGCAAAAGAATTAATATTATTTTTGGTGATGTAAATGATGAGACAATTGTCGATGCATTAGTAAAAGATCATGATGTTGTAATTCATTTAGCAGGAGTGTTACCTTCTTTGGCGAATGTTAGGGAAGATTTATGTCGAGAAGTAGATTTAAATGGGACTAAAACAATTGTTAACTCTATTAGAGATTATAATCCTGATTGCTTTTTATTATATGCTTCAAGTACATCTGTATATGGTAAACAAGAAAATAGTAAAGATATAACTGTAAAAAGTAAGTCTAATATAGATGATTATGATTTTTATTCAAAATATAAATTGGAAAGTGAAAAGTATATTAAAGATAATTTAAAATATTATACAATATTTAGATTAGCTTATGTTTTGGGTAATCCTGGTCGTGAGTCATTGATATATAATGTGCCTTTAAAGACAGAATTAGAATTATTATCGGCAGAAGATGCTGGATATGCTTTTGTTTGTGCGATTGATTTTATGAATAAGGTAAATAAAAAAATATTTAATGTGTCTGGGGGAGAAAAGTTTAGAAGTACTTATCGTGATTACTTAGTTAAAATTTTTAAATCTTATGGTTTATCAATTAGATATTTATCTACTTGGTTATTAGCTGAAAAAAATTATCATGGTGGATATTATACTGATGGTAACAAACTGGATGATATTTTGCATTTTAGAAGTAAAAATTTAGATGTCTATTATAATTCATTAGATAAGTATAAAGTAACAAGGATATTCCAAAGAATTTTAGCTTGGCCATTTATATTAATTTATTCTAGGAAAGGAAAAAAATGATTGTAAATGAAAGGGTTGGTTTTAGAGGGTGGAGGTGTAAAAGGCGCTTACCAAATAGGGGCTTTTTATGCTTTTAGAGATTGTGGAATTAAGTTTGATGGTTTTGTTGGCACCTCCATTGGGGCGATTAACGCAGTTATGTTAGCTAGTGATAAAGTGCGAGAATTACTTGGTCTTTGGTATAATATTGATCCTGGAGATTTGTTTGGCTTTGATGTTAGATTTGTGGAGTTGTTTAATGATAAAAAACTTGATATAAATGGGTTAAAAGGTGCTTTGCAAACTTTAAAAAGTATTATTAAAAATATTGGTTTAGATAATACCAAACTTCTTGAACTTATTAAAAAGGAAGTTAATTATGATGATTTAATGAAAAGTCATAAGGATTTTGGTTTGGTTACGGTGAAAATATCTAAAAAGGGGCTTGAACCAGTATATATTTATAAAGAAGATATAGATAATCAAGATCATTTAATTGAATATTTGATGGCTAGTTGTTATTTGCCTATATTTAAAGAGAAACGAATGATAGATAATCATTATTATATTGATGGTGGTTTTTATGATAATTCACCAATTAAGTTGCTAAAAGATAAGGGTTATGACCAGATATATGTAATAAACATTAAGGGGATAGGAATTAATAGAAATTTACAAAGTAAGAATAATGTAACGACGATATCTCCTAGTAGAGATAATGGGGCTATTTTGGAACTAGATCGCAATGTCGTTAAGGATAATATTATGATGGGTTATTATGATACTTTGCGAGTTATTAAGAATTTAGATGGTTATAAATATTGTTTTAAAAGAAAAAGCTCTTTATTTTATAAAATGATTTTAAGAAAAGTAGATAAAAGATTACAGAATAGAGTTAGAAATTTTTTTGATACGAAAGATAATCGTGAAGTAATTATTAAATCTCTTGAATATATTTTAGAAAAAGAAAATTTTAGTTATTATAATATTTATAATCCTTTACGCATAATTAAAATATTAAGAAGAACAAATAATAAGCATTTTATATATAGATTTGTAAGAAAACTTAAATTTTTATAGTATAATAATAAGTAATTGTGTATAATAATTACGATTTAAAAGAGGTGTGAATATGGGAAGAGCTTATGCTGTTAGAGAAGCAAAAATAAAGAAAACAGGAGCTGCAAAGGGGAAATTGTATACTAATTTTGCCAAAGAAATCTATTTAGCGGCTAAAAGAGGTGTGCCAGAAATTGAAGCTAATAGTGCATTAAAACATTTAGTGGAAAAGGCTAAAAAAATGCAAGTACCAGCTGATATTATTAACAGAGCTTTAGAGAAAGCTAAGGGTGCCTCAAAAGATGAATATGAAGAAATTATATATGAAGGATTTGGGCCTGGAGCTTCAACATTTATGATTAAAACTTTAACAGATAATGTCAATCGTACGGTTGGGGAAGTAAGAGCTGCCTTTAATAAAATGAATAAAAGTTTAGGTGTTGCCAATTCAGTATCATATAATTATGATAATTTGACTATAATGAGCTTTAAAAGTGATAAAGAAGAAGAGATTCTAATGGCTTTATTAGATGCGGCAATAGAACCAGTTGAATTTGAAACAGAAAATGGCTATTTAAATATTTCAGTAAAATATGCAGATAATTATAAAGCTAAAGAAGTTATTGAAAAAATTGTGCCAAATGTTGATTATGAAGTTGATGAATCTGGTTGGTATGCTAAAGATATGGTTACTTTAGAAGGAGAAGACTTAGAGATATTTAATAAACTATATGGTCTATTAGATGATATAGAAGATGTAACAGATATTTATCATAATGTAGAACTTTAACTAACAGTATATATTGGGTGGGTATTTGGACGAAAATAATTCTTTTTGTAATGATCTTGATAATTTTAATGTATGACCTTGAAAAAAAGTTTATATTTTATTGAATGCTTAAAAAGCATTCTTTTTTCAT
>CANRLI010000058.1 GCA_947631475.1 uncultured Bacilli bacterium
ACTAAACAAATAGTAGCAACACTATTATCTTCTTTTAACCTAATTAATCTAACTCCTTGCGTAACACGTCCTAATGTATTAATATTTTCAGTTCCCATACGCATTACCATACCATTATCAGTTATAATTACTAAATCAGTATTATCCTTAGATATTTTAAATGAAGCTATTTCACCATTTTTATCAGTAATACTAAGAGCCTTAACACCCTTACTGCCACGTTTCGTTTCTCTATATTCACAAACATTTGTTTGCTTTCCATAACCCTTAACAGTTAC
The DNA here is from genome assembly GCA_947631475.1 of uncultured Bacilli bacterium. Classification (GTDB taxonomy): domain Bacteria; phylum Bacillota_I; class Bacilli_A; order RF39; family UBA660; genus Coprovivens. The sequence goes on from CANRLI010000058.1 coordinate 279, forward strand.
AATAATAACTTTATCATCATCAGAAGCAATTTCCGCACCAATACATTTAGCATTTCCCAAATCAATACCTTTAACTCCTGATGCAGAACGCCCCATTATACGAACATCATTTTCATTAAATTTGACCATACGACCGCTACTAGATCCTAATAAAACGAAATTATTTCCCGTTGTTTTTCTAACAGCAATCAACTCGTCGTCATCTTTTAACGTGATACAAATCTTACCGCCATTTCTAATACTATCGAACTCACTAACAGCTGTACGTTTTACCAAACCAGACTTCGTAACAAATAACAAATTATCTACTTTTTCATCTGTTGATAACTTAATAATAGAATTAATCATTTCATCTTTTTCAATAGGCAACAAATTAACCATAGGTAAACCTTTAGACTGTCTACTAAATTCTGGTATTTCATAACCTTTCAAACGATACACTTTTCCTTTATTAGTAAAGAATAAGACATGATCATGCGTGTTTATATTAATCATTTGTTCAACAAAATCTTCTTCATTAGTTGACATACCTTTAATACCAACTCCGCCTCTATTCTGCGCTTTAAAGGTATCAGAAGTAGTTCTTTTTATATAACCCTTATGAGTTAAGGCTATAACTACATCCTCATTAGGTATTAAAGATTCATCCTCAATATAATCTATTGCTGTCATATCAATCTTTGTACGACGTTCATCAGCAAATTTATTCTTAATCTCAAGCATTTCTTCTTTAATTATATTAAGAACTTTTTCTTCACTTGCTAAAATAGATCTTAATTCTTCAATTTCCTTCATCAAATCAGCTAATTCAGCATCTATCTTATCTCTTTCTAATCCAGTCAAACGACGTAATCTCATTTCAAGTATAGCTTGAGCTTGAACTTCAGATAGACCAAATCTACTTATCAAACCGGCTTGCGCATCTTCATCACTATTAGAATTACGAATTAATTTAACAACTTCATCAATATTATCTAAAGCAATTTTTAATCCTTCTAAAATATGAGCTCTCTTTTCAGCTTTATCTAAATTAAATCGAGTTCTACGTATAATTATCTCTTTTTGATAATCAATATATTTTGAAATAATATCTTTTAAGCCTAAAGTTTTAGGTACTCCCTGATCTAACATTAAGAAAATTATTCCAAAATTAGATTGAAAATCAGTATGTTTATATAATTGATTTAATATTACCTGTGGATTAGCATCCTTTTTTAACGTAATGGTAATTTTTACTCCGTTTTTTAAATCAGTATGATAATCAGTAATCCCATCAATAATTTTATTATGAACTAAATCAGCAACTTTGTTTTTTAAATCTAATGTATTAATACCATATGGCACTTCCGTAATTTCTATATAATGACGACCATTTTTTTCTTCTATCGTTGCTTTACTTCTTATAGTAATACTTCCACGTCCAGTTTCATAAGCTTTTCTAATTCCAGAATTACCTAAAATAATACCACCTGTAGGAAAATCAGGACCTGGAATAAATTTCATTAAATCATCTAAAGATATATCGGGATTATCTATATAAGCTATACATCCATCTATAACTTCTCCTAAATTATGCGGAGGTATATTTGTCGCCATACCAACAGCTATACCCATTGTTCCATTAACCAAAATATTAGGAAATCTTGATGGTAAAATAGCTGGTTCTTTCTCCGAATCATCGAAGTTAGGAATCATATCAACTGTATCCTTGTTAATATCTCTTAATAACTCTAAAGATATCTTTGAAAGGCGTGATTCAGTATAACGCATTGCTGCTGCACCATATCCTTCAATATTTCCAAAATTTCCATGTCCATCTACTAGCATACAACGATATGAAAAGTCTTGAGCCATTCTAACCATTGCTTCATAAATACTTGAATCACCATGTGGATGGTATTTACCCATGACATCTCCAACTATTCTAGCACTCTTTTTATGAGGTTTATCTGGTGTATATCCAGATTCATACATAGAATATAAAATTCTTCTATGAACAGGTTTTAAACCATCACGTAAATCTGGTAAAGCACGAGCAACAATAACACTCATTGAATAATCTAAAAATGAATCTCGAACTTCCTTTACTATATTATTTTGTTCTAATCTATCCACAACCATTCACCTCCTAAGCATCCAAATTTTGAACAAAGACAGCATTTTCTTCAATAAATGTTCTTCTAGGTTCTACTTCATCACCCATCAATTTAGAGAAAACCTCATCTGCTGCCCTAGTATCTTCTAATGTTATCTGTCTTAACACACGTTTTTCTATATCCATTGTTGTCTCATTCAATTCTTCAGCGTCCATTTCTCCTAAACCTTTCATACGCAAAATATCTCTTTTGGTTTCAGGTTTTAAAGTTGCCAAATATTCATCACGTTCTTTTTCATTTAAAACATATTTAATTGTTTGACCATGTTTTATACAAAAAAGCGGTGGCTGAGCTGCATATACATGTCCAGCTTCAACAATAGGTCTAAAAAATCTATAAAATAAAGTTAATAACAAAACTCTAATATGTGCCCCATCAACATCGGCATCGGTCATGATGATTATTTTATCATAACGAAGTTTAGAAAGATCAAATTCATCACCAATTCCTGTACCAAAAGCAGTAATAATCGTTCTTATTTCTTCATTATTTAAAGCTCTATCTAAGCGCGCTTTCTCAACATTAAGAATTTTACCTCTAAGTGGCAAAATTGCTTGAGTCATACTATTACGGCCTTTAATAGCTGAACCACCAGCTGAATCTCCCTCGACAATAAAGATTTCACATTCAGATGGATCTTTACTTTTACAATCTGATAATTTACCATAAAAATTAGTAATATCTAAATCACCTTTACGACGAGTTAATTCTCTGGCTTTTTTAGCCGCTAAACGAGCACGTGAAGCCGTCATAGATTTTTCTATAATTGTTCTTGCTTCTTCTGGATTTTCAAGCAAAAATCTTTCTAAGCCTTCACTAAAGACATCATCTGCAATCTTTCTAACTTCGGCATTTCCTAATTTAGTTTTAGTTTGTCCTTCAAATTGTGGATCAGGATGTTTACAAGAAATAATCATTGTTAATCCTTCTCTTACATCTTCACCAGTTAATGGATCATCATTATCTTTTAAAATTTTAGCATTTTTAGCATAATTATTTATAATTCTTGTTAATGCTCTTTTAACTCCGTCTTCATGTGTACCACCTTCATAAGTACTAATATTGTTAGTAAAAGAATAAACCGCAGAATTATAATCTTCATTATATTGAAAAGCAACTTCTAAAGATATTCCATCTTCTTGTCCCTCAACATATACAACATTTTCATGAATTACTTTCTTATTCTTATTTAATTTATTAACAAACTCTATGATACCGCCATTATAAACAAATATATCTTTTTTCTCATCTTCTCTTAAATCTTCTAAAATAATTCTTAGTCCTTTATTTAAGAAAGCTAATTCTTCTAATCTAGTAGCTAATGTTTCATAATCATAAACTGTCGTTTCCTTAAATATTGTAGGATCAGCTTTAAATGTTACAGTAGTTCCTGTTCTATCAGGGTCACAATCTTCAATTATTTTAAGTTCTCCAACAGGATGTCCACCATTTTCAAATCTCTGATAATAAACATGACCATCTCTGTAAACTCTAACTTCTAACCAACTAGATAAAGCATTAACTACTGATGCACCTACTCCATGTAATCCACCAGATACTTTATATCCGCCACCACCAAATTTGCCACCTGCATGTAAGACTGTAAAAATTGTTTCAATTGTAGATAAGCCAGTTTTGGCATTAATACCTGTTGGCATTCCTCGACCATCATCTTTAACTGTTATAACATTATTTTTTTCTATAATAACTTCAATATCATCACAGTACCCAGCTAAAGCTTCATCAACAGCATTATCAACTATTTCCCATACTAAATGATGAAGTCCCCTTTCACTTGTTGTTCCAATATACATACCAGGTCTTTTACGAACCGCTTCTAACCCTTCCAATACTTGAATATCACTATCGCTATATTCTTCTTTCATGATTAATCCTCCCTTACAATTCCATCATTAACCATAAATAACTTACTTCTTTGTAAGATATTATTATTAATTTTATCTATTTCAGTTGTTGTAATAAATGTTTGTATTTTTTCATTTATTAAATTAAGAATATTATTAATTTTAGATCTATCTAATTCGCTAAATAAATCGTCTAATATCAAAATTGGATAATTATTCCTTATTTTATAGAAAACCTCCAATTCGGCTAATTTATATGCAATAATTGCATTTTTTTGTTGACCTTCTGAACCATAATCGCGAATATTATATCCCATAAAATTAAATTTTATATCATCATGATGAATCCCTATCATTGTTTTTCCTAATATAATATCTCGATTTAAGTTTGCTTTATATTTTTTTAGTATTTTTTCAGAATCAAAATTTTTAAAATCTGATTGGTATTCTAATGATAAGTCAGAAATTCCACAAATATTAGAATAAAACTCCCCTATTCTTTCGTTTAATAAATCAATATATTTTTTTCTAGATAAATAAATTTTTTCTCCAACATCTAAAAGTTTTTTCGTTAATATATTTAAATAATCACTCGATGTATTAGCATTAATATTCATAGTTTTCAAATAAGAATTTCTTTGCTTTAATAATCTATTATAATTATTTAAGTTTTTCAAATAAACATTATTAATTTGCGAAATCTCTAAATTAATAGCTTTCCTTCTAATACTAGGAGAATCTTTTATAAATCTAAGATCATCAGGATTGAAAAGTACAATACTTATTTTTGAAATATAATCACTCAATTTATCAATCTTATTATTATTAATTTTTACCTTTTTCCCACCATCTTTAATTATAATTTTATAATCATTTGAATACATATCAGTAATTGTACCTTCAATGCGACAAACATCTTTATTATTCATAATTAATACTTTATCAACAGAACCCCTAAAAGATTTTGTAAGCGCAAGTACATAAATACTTTCAACTAAATTAGTTTTTCCAGAACCATTATTTCCATATATAATGTTATAACTTGGGGAAAAATCAATTTCCATTTTTTCAAAATTTCTAAAATTTAATAATTTCAAATGTTGTATCTTCATTTTTTAGCCTCTTTTATGACCATATAGTAAAAAAAAGTATTTTTGAGTACTCCCATACCACAATATAATTATAACACAAAAAGCTACCTTAGAGTAGCTTTTTATTCATTTTTTATCGATTTTTCGCAATTGTAATGTATCTTTTAATCTAGAACATCTATAAAGTTGATTATCTATGATAGCTGTCGATACATCAACAAGTAACTTTTTACCATTTTTTAGCTCAATAATGGTCTTATCTTTAAATTTATCAGGCTTATATATATGAGCATAAGATAACCAAGAACATTCATTATTTTTAGGCGACAAAGTTGGAAAAAAAATAATATCAAAAGATTCTTCAATAATAACTGGCACTTTATGAGTAAATCCCACTAATTTTGAAGTTCCAACTTGTCTACCCTCTAAAGAACTACCAAAATATTCACAACTATCTTCAACTATTTTTAAAGCTGGTTTATCTATTAAAAAAGAATTATCAACTTCATAAACAATAGTATGGTTAGCATCTTTAGGTATTAAAGCTACTGTATCCTTATTAATTTCATAAGAATCCAT
>CANRLI010000059.1 GCA_947631475.1 uncultured Bacilli bacterium
ACAAGCGGAGGTAAAAAGGGAGATATAATGTTAAATAGGACCATAAAAAAAGATAAAATACACGATGAATTTGATATAGTAAAAGAATCATATGATAGTTATAAAGCTGAAGCTATAGATAAAATTAAAGATATGCTTTCTAAGAAGAGTACAGGTTATTGTATAGTTTATTTTAGAGACCAACTAAAGTGGAAATGGAAAGACATCTGTAAGTTATTTAATTATAGTTTAAGACAATGCCATAGACTATATAATACTGAAAAAGGAAAATGACACATAATGGCACACAATGGCACATTGATTAGGTGTAATATGATAGTATGAGATAATTGTAATAATTATTCATGCAACCCCCTGAAGGACTATCACAGTCCTTTTTTATTTGAGGCATAAAGGTTATTAAAAAAAACTTTTCATTTATAATATCCGATAGTCTTTATAAAAGCCCTAGTATTCATATCTATTATTTTCCTTTATGCCTGAAACAAGAAAGCAATGATATATGAGTTATATAGATTATGATTGTGGATTAGAAGAAACAATAGATGAAGAAACAGGAGAAGATTAACAAGAAAGGAGTAAATTATATGCTTACATTTAAACAAGAAAAATATGTTCAAAATTTACTTAAAGGCATGTCTCAAAGAGAAGCATATAAAAACTCTTATGATGCTTCTAAAATGAAAGACGAAACAATAGACAAAAGAGCTTCTGAACTAATGCAAAAGAGGGAGATTAAAGGTAGGTATGAAGAGCTCGTAAAGAAAGCTGAAGATGATGCTATTATGAGTGCAAAAGAAAGAAAAAAATGGCTAACCGATGTTATTAATGGCAAAATAAAATACAACAAGAGAGAAGCTTATATATTAGATAAACTAAAAGCAATAGACATATTAAATAAAATGGATGGCGAGTATACTTCAAGAGTTCAAATTGATAATCCTAAAGCTACAAAAATATTATCATCTATCAATAAACAATTAGGTGGCAAGAGTGAATGAAGATGTATTTCCATTAAGTGATAAATACATAGACTTTCTTAACCATAGATGCAGTGCTGAATTTCTTGAGGGAACCACATTCGCAGGTAAAACAACTGTGGCCACTCCTAAATTTATGTTTTTAGTCGCTGATGACACAAGTGGTAAACCAAGTATTATCGCAGGGTTAGATCTAGGAACCATAGAGAAAAATATAATAAATGCTGATAATGGTTTAATGGAAGTGTTTGGAGATTATGAAGAGGGTGGACTAATAGAATATAATCCACAGGGTGCAGGCAAAATTAGAATGCCGCATATCATATATCATACAGACAAAGGGAAAAGAATAATTTATATTTTAGGCTACGATGATAAAGCTAGATGGAAAAAAGCATTAGGTGGCCAATACTTTGGTTTGTTTATAGATGAATTTAATATAGCTGATATGGAATTTGTTAGAGAAGTTTTTATGAGGGCTGATTATAGACTATGCACATTAAATCCAGATGATCCAAATAAGGAATGCTATACACAATATGTTAATAAGTCTAGACCAATAGAAAAATATAAAAATGATGCTCCGAGCGATTTACTAAAACAATTAAATCTACCCCAAGTTGCAGATTGGACTTGGTGGTATTTTACCTTTGATAATAACTTAAGCCTAACAAAAGAGAAAAAAAGGCAAATAATAGAAAGTGTTCCAACTGGGACTAAATTATATAAAAATAAAATACTGGGACTTCGTGGTAAGTCCACAGGTTTAGTATTTAGTAACTTTGATAAAAGTAAACATGTTATTACTAAAGAAGAAGCCAAGACTAAAAAATATATTTATTATAGTGCAGGCTTAGACACCGCATATTCTCAAAAAAGTCCTGATACTATATCAATGCTATTTATGGGAATAACTGATAAAAGAGAATTAGTTATATTAGATGAAAGAGTTTATAACAATAGAGATTTAAACAATCCTATTGCTCCAAGCGATACAGTGCAAAACCTTATCGCTTTTTTAAATAGGAATCAAGAAGAGTGGGGATTAGCTAGAAATGTATTTATAGATAGTGCTGATCAAGCAACTATAACAGAGTTAAATAAATACAAAAGACTAAACCCTTGTATTTACATTTTTAACGATGCCTATAAGCAAGTAAAAATTATAGACAGAATCAATTTACAACTTGGATGGTTACATACAGGCCATTACCTTGTTGTTGATACTTGTGTTAAACATATAGAGGAGTTAGAGGCCTATAGTTGGCAAGAAGACAAAGATAATACTCCTGAAGATGCTAACGACCATACAATTAACGCAAGCCAATATGGATGGATTCCATATAAAGACAAGATAGGTTTAGAAATAAAAGAAAATAAAGAAGAACTTGTTAGATATGAAGATAGGTTCAAAAGATAGGAGATGAAAGGATGGGAAGAATTATGGATGCAGTAAAAAGCAAAATGCAATCTTGGTTAGAGATAAGAGACAACTCTCCAAAAAGAATTACTGTAAATAGAAATGAAGATTTGCAAATTTATTTTGCTAAAAATAAATTGTGGTATATTGGAGAAGCTTCTGAATTAGAAGAATTCTACCGCCAATTAGAAGGCAAAGAAACTACTTTCTGGGGAAGCGTTCCAACCATCGGACTTGAAATTAAAAAAATACATAGCGGACTACCTAAAAAGATTATTGATAAATTAACTGATATAGTAATTGACAACTATAATGGCGTTGAAAGTGAAAATACCGCAAAGCTTGATGAGTGGGAACAAATAGCTAAGGAAAATAATTTCGATAAGTTATTTCATAAAATTTTAGGCGAAACAATTTGCTTGGGCGATGGAGCCATAAAATATTCTTATGATAAATCTATAAGTGATTTGCCCATTTTAGAATGGACTCCAGGGGACATGATAGATGTTGTTTATAAAAGAGGCCGGATTTATGAAATAGTATTTAAATCATATTATAAAGAAAATAACAAGACATATTTATTAAAAGAACGCCGTGGATGGGGATATATAATTTATGAGTTATATGATAATGATGTCTTAGTACCATTAAATACTATAGATAGTCTCAGTAAGTTACAAAACTTGTCCTTTGATAAAAGTGTAATGTGGGCAGAGTTATTTAAAATTGATGAAAATAGTAAATTCCCAGGAAGAGGAGCTAGTAAACTAGATGGCAAATATGATGCATTTGATAGTTTAGATGAAATATTAAGCCAATGGATAGAAGCAATAAGACTTGGTAAGGCAACAAAGTATATTCCTGATAGATTATTACCTAGAGATAAAGATACTGGAGAATTGCTACCGGCTAACCCATTTGATAATCAATATATCCTTACCGAATCTGATACAAGAGAAAATGGTCAAACTAAAATAGAGGTTACACAACCGGATATTCCAAGTGATAAATATTATCAATCTTATGTAACCTATCTTGATTTATGCTTACAAGGGTTGATAAGCCCTAGTACACTAGGAATTGATACTAAAAAAATTCAAGATCCTAATAGTGCATACGAAAGACAAATGGAAAAAACTACTTTATATACTAGACAAAGTATTATAGAGGCTTTGAACGATTTCATTCCAAAAGTTATAAATGGTGTTTTAAAATTCTATGATCAAATACGAGGTGGGAAACCAGGCGAAGATATAGAAATAAATGTTAATTTTGGAGAATATGATAGTCCTTCATTTGATAGCCAAATAGATACTATCACTAAAGCTAAAACCGGTGGAGTAATGAGTATTGAAACATCTGTTAAAGAACTTTATGGAGATAGTAAGGATGATAATTGGATAGAAGAAGAAATACTAAGATTAAAAGAAGAACAAGGTATTACTGAAATGGAAGAACCTAGTATAAGTCAAGATTTAGATTTGGATGTGATAGATAATGAAACAAATGATAAGAACAATACTGGAAACTTACTTGAAAATAATAAATAGTTTTTTAGATTTTATTGGTTTTATTTTTAGTACAGAACTGCCACATTTATATTTAAGAAAATGGATAGATGAACGATTATAAAATAAAAGAACTATATGAACAAATGGAAAAAGAACTCATTAGTTCTATGAAAAGAAATTTAAAAAGACATTTAAAAGAAGAAGATAATGTAGGTTTTAAATATACACAGTGGCAAGCAGAAAAATTAAAAGAATTGTCTAGATATAGAAGACAAAATAAATCAATTATTGGAGAATATACTAGTGGTATTAATAAAGAAGTTGCTAAACATATTCAAGGAGAAGTAAAACAAGGATCTATTAATGCTATAAAACAATATAATAAAATATTAGGAGATAAGTTAAAACCTAGTAAAATAATGAATAAAAGCTTTTTTAAAACCAACGATAGAAAGGTTAATGCTTTAATAAAAGCTGTTAATAATGACCTGAAAACAGCTAATACGGGTGCTTTAAGAATGATAAACGATCAATATCGTCAAGTCATTCATAAAAGTGCCTTTTTTGTTGGAAATGGGGTATTTACAGAACAGCAAGCTGCCAAAATGGCTACTAAAGAATTGACTGAATTAAAAATGACCGAACTAGCCATTGACGAGGCTAATAAACCTTTTTTATCAGGAGGATTAAATTGTATTCAATATAAAGATGGAAGAAGAGTTAATATTGCTAGTTATTCCCAAATGGCTGTAAGAACTGCAAATTTAAGAGCTCAGTTAATGGGGGAAGGAGACTTTAGAAGATCAATAGGTAGAGTATTAGTTCAAGCAACAACTGGTGGCCGTGCTTGCCCTTTATGCAAAAGATGGGAAGGACAAGTTTTTATTGATGATGTTTATAGTGGTGGAACTAAAGAAGATGGCAAGTATATGCTTTTAAGTGAAGCTATGAAACAAGGGTTTCTTCATCCAAATTGCAGAGATAGCGTAGACACATACTATCCGGAGTTAGAAGATATAGAAAACGAAACTGATGAAGAATACCAAGCTGATTTAGATTATATTAACGAAAGAATGAATTACATTGATAGAAATATAAAAAAATATGATAGGTTAGCTTTAGGTTCAATCACAACTGAAAACAAAGAATATTATAATAATAAAAAGAAACAATGGGAAAATGAAAAACAAATATTAGAATTTAGTCAAAACATTAATTATGAAGATATTACTAAAGATGTAGTTTTGAATGCAAATCCAAATAATCAAGAAATATCAGAAATATTTAAGTATAAAAAGTATGATTTAAAAAATGCAGTTTTTGATACTAAAGATATAAAAGAAATTGATAGATTAACACTCAAAAAAATTCAAAATAAAATAGGAGGACAATTTAATTTGATACATAGAGTTCAAGAAAAAGGTATTAGAACTCCTGATTCGGAATATTTCAATAAATTATTACATAAAAATAAAAGATATTATGATGTAAAAGCTCCTTCCAAAAGTAAAACAATCAAAAGTAAAAAGAAAAAAATAGCGAGACAATTTGATGAAGCAAAAGGTCAAACAAACAACATAATTATTTCATTATTAAAAACTGATTGTGATTTGTCAAATCGTGAAGCAGTATATCAAATTACTGAATGTTTAAGTAACAAAAGATATTCGTGGATTGATAATGTTATTTTATGTGGAAAAAATGATTTTATAAAAATATATAAAAAAAAGAAATGACCTTGACGGGATGCCGTCTCTTTCATTTCTTAATGGCATTATTATAGCATATATACTAAATAATGTCAAAATCTCGGTATAGCATAATTTGGTAGTGCACTAGTTTTGGGAACTAGATTGTGCAAGTTCAACTCTTGCTACCGAGACCATAATTATTATATGTAAAAAGGAGAAAAAGTATGATAGCAATAGGAATATTAATTTTAATAGTTTTATTTTTAATAATGTGTGTACTATCTAAAATGGCAACAGAATTAGAAAAAACAAGATTAGAAAA
>CANRLI010000060.1 GCA_947631475.1 uncultured Bacilli bacterium
AGCCATAATACTACCTTCTTTTTATGTCGATTATTGTCATAAAGTTATTTACTTTATGACCTTTTTATTACTTAAGATAGCTTTTATAAGCTATTATTTTATTAAAAGTAGTATTTACTTTTTAAATTAATCTAGTTATAATATTAATAAAGATAGAAAAACAGTCATAAAGTAAATAACTTTATGACTGTTTTTGAGTTAATAAAAGTTTAAGATATTTATCTATGTTAGTATTAATTTGTTGACGAAGAATACCGAGTAAATTCTTTTCATATTGTAAGATAGTTTGATATTCTTGATTAGTGATAGTTGTTATTTCTTCAAGAGTAAAGTATTTATTATCAATATGACCTAAACGTAAGGCAAGGTATTGATTAAAACTGGGGTCTGTAGAATTAATTAAGTCTTCTATCCCAAATTCTTGAATGGTTGCAACAAATTCATCTTTAGGTGAAAGACCAGAATTATCGTTATGATGAACGTTAGAATTAGATACTGGTGGTTTAGAAATTTTTTTACTTCTTTGACGATGTAGACTAGCAAGACGTTTAGCTAAGTAAGTATCAAAATCTTCTTGACCATCATAGCTTAAAATAGCTTGTCTTAAATATTCTTTGTTTGATAAAATAGAAAGAGTATTTAGATTATTACAATAAGCTATTTTATCTTCGATTAATTGAGATAAGATAGTTGAATCTGTTTTAGCTAGTTGACAAAGATAATAATAGATAAAGATTTGAATTTTTAAAGCTAAATACATTGTCGAATTTAAACATGTTTGGTAATCATCAGTAGATGTCGTAAAACCATCAATGGAGTTATTATTTAAGTAAGCATCAAGAACATTATTAATATATTCATCAGTAATAATTGGAAAATTAGTAAAATGACGAAGAGTAATAAAGATGATTTCTTGACGATGAGAAGTAGTTATCGTCATGTTAATCATCCTTTTCGGTTGATGGCAAAACCTTTGTTAATTTAAATTCGTATTCATCAATTTTTTGATTTATGACACTACGATATTTTTCAGTAGTACTAATAGCAATATCAGTTACTTCTTTTGTAGTAATGCCTAAAAATTCAGCTAAAGTATTAATATTAAAGCGTTTGCCTTTGTAACCATAATGTAATAAAGATGCAACGGTTATTTCTTCTAACGAAAAATTAAGGCGGGTTATTTCTTTAAATTCAGGTGAATTAAATAATTTAACTATTTCAAGAAAACATTTATCTTCAGAAGAAGTTTCAGGAACACTAACACCAGGTGTAGATGGGGTTTCTGTAACTACTTTAGTAGGTTTTGCAACCGGTTCTAAAACTTTGGGATGTTTAGTTCTTACTGAAACTGGTTTACGATTCGGATATAATTTAGCAAGTATTTTTTTAAGTTTAGGACGATATTGAGTATTTAACTTAAATTTCTCCTCATCAGACATCTCATCAAAAATACTGCCATTACCATCTAATGAAGGACCATATTTATTAATAAAAGCCGTAATTTCTTGCTTGCGCATCGTCCCAATAGCATAAATTAGTTCTTCAAAAGTATACATATCATCATAGCAATGCATTAAATTTAAATTACTAGTGGCACTATCTATTTTAGCTTTTTTTAAAGCTTCTTGATATTGATCACTACCATATGGAAATGGTAAAACAATGGCAATAATACTAGATAATTTAGGAACAATACAATACCTAAATTTATGAGCACTTCTTTGATCATAAGGTTTAACAATGGCTGTAAAATCAGAATTAAATGTAGTTAAAATAAATTCTTTATACTCTTTTTTAAGACAATCTAGACAATCGATTACTTTGTTTTTACTTTCAACATCAGCAGGTATCTTTAAATAATCATATAAATTTTTGCTTTCCATAATAACCCTCCTGTTTTAATGACTTTAGTTTATCAAATATTATTCGGTTCTTCAAGAAAAAAATAGGTTTAACCTATTTAATTATACTATAAATAATAAGAATACCAATCATTAAAAAGACAAAAGCAATACTTAGAATAGTTAAGATAAAAGGAATATATTTTTGCTTTTTTAATAATACTTTTTGATATTTTTCTTCGATTAAAGTTAATTGACCTTTAATACTATTACTTATATCATTACCATAACGATTAGCTTCTCTAATACTTAGAATAATATTATTAATTATTTGACTAGGGATTCTTTTAGTAAGTAAAGATAAAGATTCATCTAATGATTTACCTACTTTAAGATCATCTAATACTTTTTTAAATTCATTAGATAATGAATTATTAACTGTATTAGTACTTAGAAGGATAGCTTTTTTAAGATTAGTTCCACCTTTAAGACTTAATAAGAAAATAGGAAAAAATTCTAAAGCATCTCTTTCTAATTTAAGACCTCTTTTATTGATTTCTAAATCAATAAAAATATATTCTACTAAAAAGAAATAAATAATCGTTACTAAGGGAGCAATAATAAAACCAGCTTTACTAATGAATAATAAAATTAAGAAAAGAATTATACTAGTTATTATTTTAAATGTAATAAAAAGAGATGGTGTAAGATTGAGGTTTAAGAGAGTTAATTTTTTTTGTAATTTTATCATAAATATCGACCCCTTACTATTTTATTAATAATAAAGATATATAAAAGATAAATGATTAATAAGGTTATGATTATGATGTAACCATCAGAACTAGCAATCATTAGTAAGTATGTTTGATTACTAACTATAACAAAGATAATAAAGATAAATGGTAAAATAAGAAAGACCCAGTAAGCAAGTTTATTTATACTTTGAATAAGATTTAGTTCGTTAGTAAATTTTTCATAATTAATTAGTTTAATTTCAATATCATCGAAGATGTCTTTGACGTTAATACTAGCTTTGTTAGTTAAAGATAGCATATTAGAAATATCGAGAATAATGGATAGGTTTGTTCTTTGATACATTCTTTTAAATGCTTCACTAATTGTTAAACCTAGTTTAAGATCGCTTAAAACTTTTGTAAATTCTTTTTTTAGTAAGCCATTACTGCGATTAATAACATCTTCTAACATTTGTTCATTGTTATGATTTGCTTGATAGCTATTACGAATAATTATGATAGCACCTAATAAGTCTTTAGTTTCAATGTTTTGAGTTTTATTTTGTTTAAAATAGCAATAAAAGTCAGGAATTATATAACCAAGGATTAAACAAATTAAAGAGATGATTAGTTGGGGATGATCTTTATATAACATAGTCATAAAGATATATAGGAAGACGAAAAGGATACTAGTAAGGATTTTAATAGTAAAGAAATCTATTCCTTTTCTTAGTTTACTATCTTCATCGATATATTTGTCATAGGAACGAGCAAGACCATTAAAAATAGTTAATGATTCGATAATATTAGATATTTTGTAAAGAAATTTATAACGAAATGTCAAAGTATAATCATTAGTAGTCGTTTCTAAGCCAAAATCTTTAAGACGATTTTGACGATAGATAAGAACAATTATTTTGTAAAAAAGGAATAGTATAAAACAGATGGCTAATATAGCAATGATGAATAAGACTGTTTCATAATCATTCATAAAATACCTCCTTTTTTATTTTTTCTTTTTAAATTTAAACATGTCATCTAAATCATTGATGCCAGCATTTTTGATTTTGGTTAAAATTTCAGGGATTCTTTCGTTTAGAATGAATTCACCTTCAATGGTACCATTTTCGTTTTGATGGTCACTATGAAATTCAAAGATAGGATTGATAATTAGTTCGTTATCTTTTACCCCTACTATCTCAGATATTTCTGTTATTTTACGACGACCATCACGAAGACGAGTGAATTGGATTACTAAGTCAACAGCACTATTAATGTATTCTCTTATGGCATACATAGGTAGTTGTAATCCATCCATAAGAATCATGGTTTCTAAACGATTTAAGGCGTCTTTACAGCCATTAGCGTGTAAGGTAGTTAAAGAACCTTCATGACCGGTATTCATGGCTTGTAAAAGATCAAAAGCTTCAGCACCTCTTACTTCACCAATAATAATACGATCAGGACGCATACGTAGACTATTACGAACTAAATCACGGACAGTTACTTCGCCTATTCCATCATAGTTGGCATTTTTGGTTTCTAATGATACAACGTGTTTTTGTTTAAGATTTAGTTCCATTACATCTTCGATGGTAATAATACGTTCATCTTCAGGAATAAAATTACTAAGAATATTTAGTAAAGTAGTTTTACCACTACTAGCTGAACCAGAAATAATAATATTTAGTTTAGCTTTAATACATGCTTCTAAGAAACGAGCCATATAGGGAGTTAGACTTCCATTACCTATTAAAGTATCTATATCATCAAGGTTTTTTTGGAATTTACGAATGGTGATAAGAGGATTTTTAGATAAAGGAGGAATAACTGCATTAATACGACTTCCATTGGCTAAACGGGCATCTACCATCGGATTATTGACATCGATAGATTTACCAGATGGTTCAATAATTCTTTCTATAGTTCTAATGATGTGGTCGTTATTAATAAATGAAATACTTTTATCTTGTCTTAAAATACCATCTATTTCTATATAGATTTCAGAAGGACTATTGACCATAATTTCTGTAATATTATCTTCATTTAAGAGTTCAGTAATGGGTCCATATCCATTTACTTCACCATCAATAAGATTGTATAAATACATTCTTTGACTATTAGTTAAGCTATAGCCATAGGTTATTTCATCAATCTCACTATCTATGACATCTTTGGAAATATAATTACTAGCTAAGCCTTTATCACTAATGTCTTCTAGTATTTTAAGACGAAAGCTATCCAAAAGTTCTTTGTCTTCAAAGACTGAATAGTCGTTAGTTTCATAGTATTTTTTGGTTGGTTTTATATTAAATTCTTCTAGTAATCTACTCATTGTTATCAGCTCCTTCTAGTAGGTCTGTTGCCATAACGACGAAAGTTTGATAGTCATCAGTCATTATGTCAGCAAATTTAATATCTAAAGAGATAATAACGCCTTTCATAATAAGTTTATCAAGATCTTTTAAAAATAAGTCAGCTGATAAGATGTAGTCAATGTTATGATTAATTATTTTTTTTATTTCGTAGGTACTAAAGTAATTTTTAAATGGATCACGGCTATTGTTTAGGATAATTTTATAGTTGGTTATGGCAAGGGATTTGAAGATGGAAATCAGAGATTTGATATTTTTAAGATCTAATGGATCATTAGTTATCATGAAATTTATTTGGTCAACGTTATCTAAGATGGTAAGGTTGATATCGTTTAAAGCATGGTTGGTGTCGATTAGCACAACATCATATTTTAGTTTAGCATTTTTGATAATAGTTGGGATGGTATTAGCACTTATTTTATTAGCATCACGGGGATCTTTGGGAGCACAAATAAGATCGATGTAGTCATCAATTTGGACGGTATAGTCGTTTAGATCATTAAATTTGCTATTTTCAAGGTCTAAAGCAAGATGGTAAATACTTTTATCGTATTTATGGTTTAAGTAAGTAGCAAGACCACCACTATATAAATCTAAGTCGATAAGCAAAACTTTTTTTTCTAATTGTTCAAAGATACCAGCTAAGTTTAGTAAGTTGATGGTTTTACCAACGCCACCTTTAGCTGAAAAAAAACATAAACTTTTACCCATTTTATTCTTCATTTTATCACGCCACTCTTTTTCTATTATGTTATATCTTTTTTATTATATCATTATTTGAGTAAGAAAAAAAGATTAATTCTTAAACTGTGTTTAAAA
>CANRLI010000061.1 GCA_947631475.1 uncultured Bacilli bacterium
GAAACGTCTAATAATTAATTAGATGTTTTTTTATTTGCAAAAAAAAGAAACTATTTCGCTTCTTCTTGCGCTCTAGTTTCTCTTATAACAGTTATCTTTATAGTACCTGGATACTGCATTTCTTTTTCAATTTTTTCTTTCATTTCTCGAGCAATTTTATAACTTTGTGTGTCATCTATTTCCTCTGGTTTAACCATTACACGTACTTCACGTCCAGCTTGCATTGCAAATGTTTTTTCAACACCCTCAAAGCTGTTACCAATTTCTTCAAGTTGTTCAAGTCTTTTAATATAATTTTCCAAAGAATCATTTCTTGCTCCAGGTCGAGCTGCTGATAATGTATCAGCTATTTGTACTAAGGTTGAAATAATACTAGTTGGTTCCACATCTCCATGATGTGATTTAATAGCATTTATTACAATAGCATCCTCATGATACTTTTTCGCAATTTCTTCACCTAGTTCAACATGACTACCTTCGACTTCATAATCAATTGCTTTACCTATATCATGAAGTAAACCAGCTCTTTTAGCTAAGGTAACATTTTCGCCAAGTTCCGCTGCCATCAAACCACACAAATGGCCAACTTCCTTTGAATGTTGTAAAGCATTCTGCCCATAACTAGTTCTAAAATTTAATTTACCAATTAAATTAACTAACTTTGGATCTACTTTAGTTAAACCTAATTCATAGCATGTTTCATTACCAATTTCTGTAATTTTTTCTGACATATCTTTTGAAACTTTATCATAAACTTCTTCAATTCGAGCTGGGTGTATTCTGCCATCTTTAATTAGTGTTTCAATCGTTATTTTAGCTATTTCTCTTCGCAAAGGATCAAAACTAGAAATAACAATAGCTTCTGGTGTATCATCAATAATTAAATCAACCCCAGTTACCGATTCAATAGTTCTAATATTTCGTCCTTCACGACCAATTAAACGACCTTTCATTTCATCATTAGGTAGTGTAATTGTACTAACTGTTTGTTCATTAGTTACATCATTTGCATATCTTTGCATACTTGTAACAATTAAACTTTTTGCCATTTCATTTGCTTTTAATTTAGCTTCCGTTTCTTCGCTTTTAATATATTCAGCAATTTCTAATGACATATTTTCTTCGACTCTCTTCATGATTAAATCATGAGCTTTTTCTTTGGAAAACTTAGCAATAGTTTCCAATTGTTCCATTTCATTTTTTAATAGTTCGTCAATTTTAGCTTCTTTTTCTTGTAAATCTTTTTGTTTACTAAGTAAATTATTATCTTTTTGATCTAACAAAGCATCTCTATTTTGCAGAATTTCTTCTCTTTTATCCAAATTTTTTTCTCTTTGTAAAAGTCTTTCTTCTGATTCTTTTAACTCTGCTTTCTTTTCTTTAATCTCTTTATCTGTTTCTTGTTTTAAACGATAAGACTCCTCTTTTAATTCAGCTAAGGAATCCCTCTTTTGCTTTTCTGCTTCCTTTTTTGCTTGTTCAATCATTTTTGTAGCTTTATTTTCTGTAGATTTTCCACGAAAATAATTAACAACTAGAAATATAATAAAACCTAAAAAAATCCCCACAAGAAGTGCTAAAACGACAATAGTCAAATTGTTCATTTTAATACCTCCAATATATTTTATAGAAAAATTATAACAATCTAATCATCTATAAACTTATTATAAAAAAATTTATTTACTTTTTCAAGATAAAAGAAAAAGATAGTAACTAACTATCTATTTTTTCAATGTTAAAAGCCATGTTTTTAAACTATCATTTTTTAAATGTTCTTCGATGGTCATAACAACCGCAGCCATTTCATCTTTAGCTCTAGGATCATAATCTAAAGCATCATAAGCCATTTTATTGTTAAAATCAATTAAAACATACCAATCTTTAGTATAAAAAGCATATTTTAAAGCATAAGCTGACATTTCACAAAAAGGTTTATCACTTTTACTATCTTTATACTTACGATACCTAATAGCATCAATAGCTTTAGTTGCTTCTAATTTACATAAATCATCAGCATTCTTAAAATCCATAACTTCATATTTTTCACGTGGATCATAATATTTTGTTTCGACTTTGCCATATTTTAAATCTCGAAGATTAACATCATTTTCTTTGGCAATTATGATTAGCTTTTTATGATAACAATCTGTATCTTCATAGACTGGATCAGTTTTTTCTAAAATAGTTGGTGTCTCAATATTAGTTGGCCATTTTTGACCATCCGGTTTTATAAGCGATTGTTCTCCTATACATGCTACTTTTAAATAATCTTTACCTTCATTACTTTTTGATTTGGTCATAATATCCTTAATTCCCGTCGTAAAAGCCTCAATAATTTCTTTTACATCTAAAGCATTTATCGTTTCTATACTATTAGCAATTAATAATTCGCCATTTCTTTTTAAAGGTGAAAAAGAAACCACTGATTCATCAGGTGAATAAACAATTAAAATTCGTCCATTTTCACAAAGTAAAGAATGCAATAAATGATTATGCGCAATATCTAAAAGTCTTATACAGCAATTCATTTTATATCCTAAAATATAACCTAAAAGGGAATCTAATTTCATCGTTTCATACCTATAACCACTTGCCAAAGTTCCACTAACATATGGAATAGAAGAAGTTACTCTTGTAACTTGTTTTTCATAAGTTTTTACCAATTCATCATATATCGTTTCATTATTATTTTTAGTTTTATTACCTAAACCAACTTCATATAAAATACTGCGCAAACGATAATTATCAGGAGTTAAATCATATTTTACATTATTAATTTGTTCAGTTAAAATAATCTCCGCTTTTAAAGCATTAATATGACCTTTACAAATTTTTAATATCATATCAATATTATTATACAAATAATACCAAGAAGAACGTAAAGCACTATTTCCACTAAGGATTCTTGTTATATTTTGACTATTACTAAATAAAAAATGAAAAAAATCTTTATTTGGTACAGGTATATACCTATTACCTTCTAACTTCATTGCTACATTTGATATATCTAACTTACTTACATTATCCATAAAACTTTTTTGGACCATACCATAATCGCCATTTAATATTTTAATTGTTTTATCTAAACCAAATACAAAATACATTTTTATTGCTTTAGAATATATATCTGACAATTCATCATTGGTCTGATCATCAATTAATTTAACAATACGATTAATATGTTTAACATTCAAATTAACCATTTGTAGAACAGATAAACCATGTAAATAATCCATATTTAAAGCACATATATTAAACCTTAAATAAAATATACTTTTCATATCATTAGGCATACTAAATAATTTATTCGCTTGTTGTTTATCTATATAAATTAATACTGATTTTAAAGAAGCATAGATTTGAGCCTTTATTTCTTCAGAATATTCATTTTCAAATAAATTAGCATATACATAGTCTAATAATTTCTTTTCAAAAGGTCCGCCAATTAGTTTATAACAAGCTATTTTAAATACTTTAAACGAGTAAGCATCATTAAAATTATTCATTGGAAGATATTGAGGTGAAACAATACTACCATCTTTTATCACCTTTGCTAATAATTCACATAAATAAGTATTAAGTAATTCTTGATCAACCGTTCCATAATCATCTTCTAATAAAATTGATATTTCAGCAATATTTAATTTTTTTAAATCTTCTATTGTTAAAACTAATTTTTTATTCTTACTACTTAAAACAAATAATTTACTTTTTAACATTTTACCCAAAGTCATATTTTTATTATTTTCATAAAGAGATGACAAAGTTTTTGTTTCGCTATATAAACTGTTTACATCATATGGTAATAACAACTTTTCACTTAAATTGTTTAATGAAGAACACCAATATCTTTTATATTTTATATTAACATTGGGATAAATATCACTTGCCATTGTTTCCTTAAATAAATGTTCAATATTGATTCTTTTTAATACGTCTCCTGGCAATTTCTTAGTTCCCAAAATAACAATTTGAAAATATTTATTCTTAGGTAAATCATTTAATATTTGAATACTTTTGATAGAGTTCAAAAACATTTGAACACTTTTAAATTTTTCTTTTGAAAGATAAAATTCTCCTCTTTGGTCTTTTTTAGGTAAAGTCGTTTCTGAAAAGAAATCGCCATTACATAGTTTATCTATTAAAACATCATCAGGATAATTACTTAATGCTAACAACTTTTTTTGAAATTTTGGATATAACCAAATTTTTTCTTGAATACTTGCTGGTACCATTCTAAAAATCATAAAAATTAATTCATAATCATCTATATTTAAAACATTATTAAAAACTCTCGCATCATTAAACGCAATTTCCATTACCTCGGGAGTTACTTTACTTAATATTTCATAAATTTTCTTTTTTTCAAAATTATAATTTTTTGTTAATTTACTCACATTTTGGTTGATTTGAAAAGTATTCATAATACCACCTGGTGTCTTATTCTAACACAAAACTTAAATAAAAAAAAAGAATATCTCTATTCTTCCTCTTCTTCTTCCTTAGAATTCTTTTGCTTTTTTTCAGCTTTAGCTTCTTTTAATATGCCATAATGTTCACGTACTTTTTGTTCAATTTCTTCACACAATTCTTTATTTTCTTTAAGTAATATTTTAACATTTTCTTTACCTTGACCAATTTTCTCGCCATTGTATGAATACCAAGCACCACTTTTTTCTAACACATCAATTTCAGCTGCCAAATCAACTAACTCACCTTCTTTAGAAACTCCTTCCCCATACATAATATCAATCGTGGCAGTTCTAAATGGTGGAGCTACTTTGTTTTTAACAACCTTAATATTAGTTTTATTACCAATTACTTTGTCTCCCAATTTAATTTGTTCTGCTCTTCTTACTTCTAACCTAATCGTTGAATAAAATTTTAATGCTCGACCACCAGGTGTTGTTTCAGGATTACCAAATAAAACCCCTACTTTTTCACGTAATTGATTAATAAAAATTGCTGTTGTTTTAGTTTTATTTAATGTTCCAGAAAGCTTACGAAGGGCTTGACTCATCAAACGAGCTTGTAAACCAACATGAGAATCACCCATTTCCCCTTCAATTTCGGCTTGAGGAACTAACGCTGCTACAGAATCTATAACTACTAAATCAATTATTTCACTTCTAACTAAAGCTTCACAAATATCTAAAGCCTGTTCTCCGGTATCAGGCTGAGATAATAATAATTCTTCTAAATTAACACCTAAATTTTTAGCATATACTGGATCTAAAGCATGTTCTGCATCAATAAAGGCTGCTCTTCCACCATTTTTTTGTACTTCCGCAATAGCATGTAATGCAAAAGTAGTTTTACCAGAAGATTCTGGCCCATATATTTCAATAATTCTTCCTTTGGGATATCCCCCTACTCCTAGAGCCACATCTAAAGATATTGAACCTGATGAAGTTGTTTCAATATTTAAATGTTCATCAGAACCTAATTTCATAATTGACCCTTTACCAAATTGTTTTTCAATATCAGCTAAAACCTGTTCTAAGGCTTTATCTTTTGTTTCTTTTACTGTTTTCATTTTTTCCT
>CANRLI010000062.1 GCA_947631475.1 uncultured Bacilli bacterium
ATAAAAAGAAAAAAAGCTTGCAAAATGCTTTTTATATTGATATAATAAGTCTCCGTAACCATCTGAATAGGCTTTTTTAGAAAAATGAAGGGTAAATTTGACGCAACAAGGTTTTCTATGCTAAAATTAAGACGCAAATGGAATTTAGGGGGTATTAAATATGAAAGGGTACGTTTTAGATTATATTAACGAAAATGAATTTAAAAAATTGGAAAGAGCATTAAAAAAATATAATATGCTTGCGTATAAAAAATTAAATTTTGAATATTATCCAGCTCTTCGAAATGGTAAATTTGTGGGTGTTAAGACTAGTCAAAACAAAAAGGCTGGAACAGTTAACTATGAATTAAAGTTACCTAGTGATAGTATGTTTACACAAGTTCATGGAGATGTTAAATTAATATATACAGTTTATATTAAAGAACAAACAGTTATGTTAAATACGATTACTCCTTCCGATATTTTATTAGAGGGTCATCAATCAGAACTTACAACATATAAGGGAATAATGATTTCTAAGAAAAATGCATCTAAAGATATGTTTAAAATCGATTTATTGAAGATGCTACAAGATAAATAAGAAAGAATTATTCTTTTTTTTACTAAAATTTGCAATTTTAAAAGCTATATATTAAGATATTAACTACTTAAAAGAGGGATTTATATGTTAAAGAAATATATTTTAGCAGCAATTTTAATTAATATATATATTTTAACTGTTATTATATTATTTTATGGTATTATTAATCTTGAATTATTAAGTTGGACTAAGCTAATTTTGATTGCATGTTTATATGGGGGATCAATTTGTTTAATAATTTATACATATTTAAATAAGAAGGCCATAATATATAATAGTGGCATATTTTTAACAGTTCTTTTTTCTTTGATAACGATTTTCAATATTATAGAATTAAATAATAAGTATTCTTATGTTGAAAATTTATATTATCAAAAATATACTTATGATAAATATAGTATTTATGTTAATAAAAGTACAACAACGTATAGTAATATAAAAAAATTAGATGGTAAAAAGATTGGTATGTTAGTTGACAATAGTGATAATATACAAGCGTATTTAAATGATATTATAGACATTGATTACTATACTTATCAGAATATAGATGATTTAGTTAATGGCTTAACAAGTGGGGAAGTCCAATCAATTATAATTGATGGTAATAGTTATAATATAATTGATAAAGATTATAGTAAGATCAAAAGTAAGATAAGAGTTATTTATACGCATAAAATAAAAGACTATATTTAATAAAATAATGTCAAAAACATTTTTTAGACCTTTTATTTTATGAAAATTATGATATATTAAGTAAAGAAATCTGGTGTGATACGACTATGGCGAAAAAGAAATCTAAAACACAAAAATATAAGAAAAATTTAAAAAAGAAAAATGCTAAAAAAGCCCAAAATACTAAAGTATCTCAAGAGAAAAAAACCAGTAATGTTGAATCTAGTAAAGCAGAGAAAAAGGTTGAACTTCAGCCAAAGGGCGGACAACTAGTTGATCGTGATAAAGTCAATTATAATGTTGTATTAAAAAAAGCTAAAAAAGATGATAAACCTAAAATTACTAGAAAACATATTAATTTAAAACAAGATGCTTTGAAAAACAACCAAACACATACTCGTGATAAAAATGATTCATCGTTGTTAGGCCTTTTAAAAAGATTTATTAATTTTTGTGAAAATAATGTTCATATTGTTTTTAATGCGATATTAATTATTGTTTTTATTGTTTTATTGTTTGGTTTATTTAGTTGTGGTTTTTTAAGTACGAAAGTTATTATATATATTGCAGTCTTAGTTTTATTTTTAATTGTTGTAGCGATTTCTTATAACAAATATACAAGTGGTAAAATTTTAACAATTATTTTATGTACTTGTATGGGTGGAGTTATATATCATATGCAATATACTTATGGATTTTTATATACTTTAAATAATGTTGCTTATGAATATAAAACATATTATTTGGTTTCTTTTGATAATAGTACTAATAAAAATATATATAGTATTAATAATAAAAAGATTGGCTTACTTGATGAAAATACGACAAGTATTAAGAGAATCTTAGATATGAAAGTTGATGCTAATTTTCAAATTTATGAAGATGTAAATCAATTATTTAAAGATTTCTTTGATCAAAAATTTAGGGCGGTTATTGTCAATGAAAATCAATATGCTTATTTAAAAAATAAGATTGAAAGTAATAGTCAAGATGTTAAAATATTATACGAATTTAAAGCTAATTCTCATAAATAAATACATAGAGGTGTATTTATTTTTTTTGTTAACTTACTTGACACGTATTTTCGGGAAAAAAGAACAAATAAAAACAAATGTACGTTTTTTGATACTTTTTCATTTTTTCTAATGGTATAATTATATTGAATAAAGGTAGAGTTTATTCAAAACCAAAAAGAAAAGAGGGGAAGATATGAGTAGTAAAGAGGCTTTTGAAATCTTTAAACAAACTGGTAAAATTATTGATTACCTTGTTTATTTAAAGGTTAGATTAGCTGAAACAGCTAAAATATAGTTTCAATTAAATAATTATTTGATATAATAAATATGTGAAGGTGAAAGAATGAAATTAAAAAGAATTTTTGCTTATTTGATTGATTTGTTTATTATATCATTTTTGGCAGCGTTTATTTATAGTATGGTGCCAGTGTTTGCAGATAATAACGAAGAATATGAAAAAACGGTTAATGAATATTACGATTTGTTAGTAAATGATACTAGTGGTTCAGCAGATATTAGCGAAGAAGATTTAATAAATTTAACTTATAACATGCAAATATTAACAAAACCTTTGTTATTTATTAGGGCTGGCTTATTGATTTTATATTTTGGAGTTATTGCATATATTGCGAAAGGGCAAACACTTGGGAAAAAATTATTGAAATTACAAGTTGTTTCTAATGATGGGGGTAATTTAAATCCAGGATTATTTATTTTGAGAAGTATTATCGTAACTAATTTTATTCCCGAAATTATTGGTCTTATTACTTTAATAGTATGTTCAAAAAATACGTGGTTTGAAATTAATAATGTTTTAACTAATGTATCATATTTGATTTATTTTTTACTATTGGGATTTATGATATTTAGAGACGATGAGCGTGGTTTACATGATTTAATTGCTAAAACAAAGGTAATTAGTACGAAAAAATAGAATTTCTATTTTTTCTTTTATTATGTTCTTTTTTATATTATAATAATTAAGAATAGAGGGTTATTATGAAAAAAAATAAAGTCAGTCATGCTAAATTTATTGAAACCTATGAAAAATATATTAAGGAAGATCGCAAAAATTATTATAAAAGGATGATTAATAATAACCATAATTCTTTTTCTAATGGTCTTTCTTTACTTTTTACCTTTTTACCACCTTTATGTGGTTTAATGGTTATTGTATTAAATAATTTTGAAATAGTTGGCCATATTGTAGCTTTAGTAGTAGTTTTAATAATTTGTATTATCTTGAAAGTTATACAAACAGTTATGAAACTTGACTTAAAAAATCAATATATTGATGATATTAGAAAACTTGGTTATTTTTCTGTACAGGATTATGAAGAAAAACTTAAAAAATATATTACAGGACCAGGTGGTTATTATGAATTATTATTACAAGATTTAATGAAAACATATAATTTAACTGAACAAACTAAAAAGATTAATGGTCTTAATGGGGAAGTATATTATATTTGGGCTAGTGCTAAACAAGATAAGATCTTTTTATTAAATAGTAAAACAAATGATAAACCAGAAATTATTTCTATTAATGTAGCGCATATTAGGTATTTTCGTGTGGATTATGTAGAAAAATTTATTGTCCTTAAGACGGATATTACTGATTATTATTTTAATATGGATTCTTTAGAAACTTTAAATGACTTAATTAAAGAGAAAAGATTTGAGAATATTAAAGGGTTTACACCTGATATTTATATAAATGATTTTGAACTTTATATGCATCATATGAAAGAAGTTATTGGTAAAGATGAAAAGGAAAGCCGAAACCTGACAATGAATTTAATGTATAAGGGTGTCTTATTAATAGTGGGGATTGCTTTATTATTATTTATTAATTATTTGGTACCAAGTTATTCTTTTATAATTAAAATTATAGATATTATTTGTTTATTTAGTTTGTTTATTGTTATAAAAGATATAATTTTTCAAAAGAAAATTGAAACTAAGAGTGAAGATGATTATATTAAAATTTTAAATACAAATAGGGAGTGTGTTGAACATTTTCATGAATTAAAGATTGCTTTGGGAATCAAAGAAGATTATGACACGGTTTATACGCAAGAAGGATTTGCTTATTTGACTTGGGTAGCTAATGGTTATTTTCATGTTTTTCTTAATTTGATTTATTTTAATGTTGTTTATATGGCGATTAATTTAAGTGATGTCATGTATTTTGCTAGAGAAAAAAATGAATGTCTGGTTAAATTAAAGGATAAAACGTTAAGTTTTACGAAAGAAGCAGAGACTGTATTTGCCAAGATATTGCCAAATAAAGATTATAATTGGTTAAAAGGACTTAAAAATGTATAAAAGATATGATATAATGATAGTGTAAGGAAGTGGGAAAGATGAAATCATATAAAGGAGAAAGCTTAAATAAGGAATTATTAGATGTAATAAAGGTTCGTCGTGAACAATTATTTGCTGATGGTAAAAGTGCTTTTGATAATAATAATGAAGCTAATTATCGTAATATTGGAACGACTGATGAACCAAAGTATATCTTAGACACTGATGAAGAAGAATTTCAAAGTTTAATGGAATTAGAAGCAGCGTTTTTAACATTTGATAAGACCCCTGCGAATAATATTTATGAATTTCCCGGAACTAAAGTAAAAATAAACGGTGTAGATAAAGATATTAATTTAAGTATTAGAGTTGATCAAATAAGTAGTCTAGCTAAAATAGCTGAAAAATATGAGAAAGTGTTTAGTAAGTCTATTAAATTAGTCTTTGATAATGATATTTATCAATTTAAAGAAAAAGCTAGAAAGATAGAAGGAACTGATTATTATCCACCAACACCTAAATTGGCTAGTGAAACGAATAGTGAATATGAGCAAAGATTAGAGGAATATTATAAAAGTAATAATAAGGCAAAGGAAATGAGAGAAGATGGTGTATGGCGTAAACCATACCCACATGAACAAATTGATTTTAAACATGATGCTGAACATATTAATCAGTCTTATTATTCTAGTTATTATAAACATACTTTTCAAGAAAATAAAAAAGCTTATGATCAAGTAAATCATCGAGCTCAAACCGGTCAACAAATTGAAGTAACGGCTGCTGAAGTGATGGAAAAAACACCTTTGGGGGAAAAACTAAAAAATGGCTTATTAACAATCCCTGGTATTTTTTCAAATCCAACCAGTCGTCGTAAGTTAAAACATGGTTTAATTGTCGGCGCAGCTGGTTTATTAGG
>CANRLI010000063.1 GCA_947631475.1 uncultured Bacilli bacterium
TACATTCTTATTATAATATATTTTTTGAATTTAAAAAAGACTGTTTTCAAATTTTTCATTTGTCAACAGTCTGAAAGACCTTATTTGTTAAGGTCTTTGTTTTCTATTGCCGAACTATACCAAATTAAATCTCTTCTTTGTAATTTATTAAGACGAGCATAATTATTTAATAATTCATTTAATTGTTCATCAGCAACTTTGTTAACTAAGTCAGATAATGGTGAGTCATCATTGATTCGACCTAGTAGATAATCGGTAGTTGTGTTTAAAAAGTCAGCAATTCTAACTAACTTTTCCATTTTAGGTTCAGCTTTACCTGATTCATATGCACTGATAGTTTCTTGAGATACTTCAGCAGCGATACTTAGTCTTACTTGTGTAATTTTTCTTTTCTTTCTTAATTCTTTTATTTTATTCATTTGTACTTTCATTCCTTTTATTAATTTAATTTTATAGAAAATATTGGTAATTATTAGATATATTATTTATAAGTCAATATTTATATTGTTTATATTTTGGATTAAATAAATATTATTTTTTTACGAACGATTGTGTGGTAAAATTATTTAGGGTGTAAAAAATGTTTAAAAAAGTTTATGTGGAAATAACTAATAAATGTAATTTAAATTGTTCTTTTTGTGTTGGCAATAATCGTAAAGAGGAATTTATAAAGAGGGATAATTTTCTTATTATATTAGATAAGTTAAAAAATTATACTAACTATTTATATTTTCATGTGATGGGAGAACCTTTATTACATCCTGATATTAATAATTTGATTAATGAAGCAAGTAAAAATTTTTTTGTTAACATTACTACTAATGGATATTTAATTAAGCGGATTTGTCATAATACTAAAGTTAGACAAGTTAATATATCTTTACATAGTTTTGAGCCAAGTTATGGCATAAAAATTGATGATTATATGAATACTATTTTTAATAGTGTTGATCAGTTAATAACAAATAATACTATTATATGTTATAGACTATGGACTAAGGATAAATATAATCAGAAAATAATTAGCAAATTAGAGGAAAAATATAATATAGTAATCGATGAGCAAAGAACTTTAAAATTGGCAAATAATATTTATTTGGAATGTGCTGAGGAATTTATATGGCCAACGTTAGATAATAGTTTATCTAGTGAAGTAGGAAGTTGTAAAGGTTTAAAAGATCATATTGGGATATTAGTTGATGGAACTGTTGTGCCTTGTTGTCTTGATAGTGCGGGAATTATTAATTTGGGAAATATTTACAATCAAGATTTAAGTGATATAATAAATAGCAAACTTTTTAAAACATTAAAAAATGGTTTTTTAAATAATAAAAAAATTCATGAGTTATGTAAAAAATGTAATTTTTATGAATCTAAGAAAGGCAAATAGAGGAGTATAAAGAATTAATCATAGCTAAAAATATTATATAGAAGAAATTATATAAATATTGATGTGGAGTGAAATAAAGATGGATAAAATTATTATA
Organism: uncultured Bacilli bacterium; assembly: GCA_947631475.1. Taxonomy (GTDB): domain Bacteria; phylum Bacillota_I; class Bacilli_A; order RF39; family UBA660; genus Coprovivens. Next base: position 1,488 of record CANRLI010000063.1, read on the forward strand.
AAAGGTGCTAGAGAGAATAATCTACAGAATGTTGATTTAGAAATACCAAAAAACTCTTTAGTCGTAATGACAGGCGTTTCTGGTAGTGGCAAAAGTAGTTTAGCTTTTGATACAATCTATGCCGAAGGGCAAAGAAGATATGTAGAAAGTTTGTCTGCATATGCTAGACAGTTTTTAGGTGGTACTAGTAAACCTGATGTAGATAGTATTGAGGGTTTGAGTCCTAGTATTAGTATCGATCAAAAAAGTACTAATAATAATCCCCGTAGTACTGTGGGAACTGTTACGGAAATTTATGATTATTTAAGACTATTGTTTGCTAGAATTGGTGTTCCATATTGTCCTAATCATCATGAACCAATTAAAAGTCAAAGTATTGAAGAGATGACTAATAAAATAATGGATATGCCAGAAGGAACCAAGATTGAAATAATGGCTCCTGTGATAAGAGCGGAAAAAGGTGCTCATCAGCAAGTACTAGATGATTTAAGAAAAAAAGGTTATAGTCGTGTTAGAGTTAATGGAGAAATTCGTGATTTAACCGAAGAAATAAAGTTAGAAAAGAATAAAAAAGATACAATAGAAGTTATTGTTGACCGAGTTGTTGTAAGAGCTGATGAAAGATTACGAATTTTTGAATCTATTGAGTCAAGTACAAAGTTATCTAATGGCTTAGTTTTGTTTAATGTTATTGGTGGCGAAGAATTACTAATGAGTGAAAATTATGCGTGTATTCATTGTAATTATTCTATGCCTACTTTAGAAACAAGAATGTTTTCTTTTAATTCTCCTTTTGGAGCTTGTCCAGAATGTAATGGACTAGGAATGAAAATGAAGATTTCTGAAGAATTATTAATACCAGATAAAAAAAAGAGTATTAGAAAAGGGGGAATAGCGACTTTAACTGAGGAGCAAAATACATTGTTTACTGAGGTTGAAACGGTAGCAGCCATATATGATATAGATTTAGATATGGCAATTGAGGATATTCCTAAAGATAAATTAAATATTATTTTATATGGTTCTCCTGATTTACTAGATTTTAAGTATGTTTCTAGAAATGGTAATATTAGAACAAAGACTGATTATTTTGAAGGAATTATTACTAATTTAGAAAGACGTCAAATTGAAACTAAAGCTGGTTGGATAAGAGAATGGATAGAAGGATATATGGTGGAACAAGAGTGTCCTTTATGCCATGGTACGAGACTAAAAAAAGATATTTTAAACGTCTATATTAATAAAAAGAATATTTATGATATGACGGCTTTAAGTATTGCTGATTTATATAAATTTATGCAAAATTTAAAACTTAATAAAGAACAGCAGCAAATAAGTGAATTATTAGTTAAAGAAATATGTAATCGATTGGAATTTTTGAATAATGTTGGTTTGGGATATCTTTCTTTAAGTAGGGCAGCTGGTACTTTATCAGGTGGTGAAGCACAAAGAATTCGACTTGCTACGCAAATTGGTAGTAAGTTATCTGGGGTATTATATGTTTTAGATGAACCAAGTATTGGCTTGCATCAAAGAGATAATGAAAAATTAATTGCTTCAATGAAGGAAATGCGCGATTTAGGCAATACTTTAATTGTTGTTGAACACGATATGGATACAATGAGAGCTGCTGATTATTTAGTCGATATAGGTCCGGGAGCCGGTGTTTTAGGGGGACATATTATGGCTGCAGGGACTCCTCAGGAAGTAATGAAAAATCCTAATTCTTTAACGGGTAAATATTTAACTGGTAAAGAAAAAATTGAAGTACCAAAAAAGAGAAGAAAAGGTAATGGGTTATATTTAGAAGTAAAAGGAGCCAAAGAACATAATTTAAAAAATATAAATGTTAAATTTCCTTTAGGTAAATTTATTTGTGTAACAGGGGTCTCTGGAAGTGGTAAATCCACTTTAGTTAATGATATTTTATATAACGCTTTAGCTAAAAAAGTGTATAAGTCAAAGACAATTGTTGGTAAATGTAAAGAAATTAAAGGCATGGAAAACATTGATAAAGTGGTTCATATAACACAGGATCCGATAGGTAGAACACCACGTAGTAATCCTGCTACTTATGTAGGTGTGTTTGATGATATCAGGGATGTCTTTGCTAATATGAAAGAATCTAAAATGCGTGGATATGGAAAAGATAGATTCTCTTTTAATGTTAAAGGTGGTAGATGTGAAGCTTGTTGGGGAGATGGTGTTAAACGTATTGAAATGAATTTTTTACCTGATGTTTATGTGCCTTGTGAAATATGTAAAGGAACAAGGTACAATAGAGAAACATTGGATGTTAAGTTTAAAGGTAAAAGTATTTCAGATGTTTTACATATGCGTGTTTCTGAAGCTTTAGAGTTTTTTGATAATATACCGAAAGTAAAAAACAAAATTCAAGTAATGATGGATGTTGGTTTATCATATATCGAGTTAGGACAATCAGCGCCTACTTTATCAGGTGGTGAAGCTGGACGTGTTAAGCTAGCTAAAGAGTTACAAAAAAAAGCAACTGGTAAGAGCGTATTTATCTTAGATGAACCAACAACAGGATTACATAGTGATGACATAAAAAAATTATTGATTATTTTGCAAAGAATAGTAGATAATGGTGATACAGTTATTGTAATAGAACATAATCTAGATGTTATTAAAGTAGCTGATTATATTATCGATTTAGGCCCAGAAGGTGGAGAAGAAGGTGGAACAATAGTTGCTACTGGTACACCAGAACAGGTAGCTAAAGAAAAAAATAGTTATACAGGTGAATGGTTAAATAAAGTTTTATAAGGTGAAGTATGGTAAAATTAGATGTTAAAAAGATGGTAAAAAATAAACCAAGATTAAAACGAATTGAGCTTGAATATAAAGATATGAATTACATAATTGTTAACTTGGAAGAACAAGTAATTGATGTTAATGGTGAACTTTGGGAATATCAAATAGATGATGCAACTAGTCAAAAAATTCACGATATAGTTTGGAGTTATGAAGATTTGGATGAATTTTTGTATTGGCCAGATAAAATGAGAGATCATAAACCATTATCACCGATGTGGCGTTTAGCATTTTACGATGAGTATGATACATATTATCATAAAAGTGGTGCTCTAAAGTATCCAAATAATTTTATGGAATTGATTGAAATATTAAAAAATTTAAAATAATAAATATAAATGTTGAAAAATATACCGGGCAGGTATATTTTTTTAGTTATATTAACAATTATTATGAAAATGATATTGTAAAGTAAAATTACATTTTTTAGAAAAATGATGTTATTTATTATATAATATTTTTAGAATATGAGATAAGCTTTAAGGAGTAGGAAAATGGAAGTAGTTTTTAGAAAAGCAACTTATGATGATGTCGAAGGGATTATTTCTTTATGTAATAATTGCTTTAATGAAACAACTGATGTGGAATATGCCAAAAGGTTATTTAAAGAAAATGAAAAGGATGTAAATCAGATATATTTAATAGGAGTAGTTGGTAGTGAGATAATTGCTCATGTAAAAATTACAATTATTCCAACAATATATGAAGATATGAATACCTATGCAATATTAAATCATGTGTGTGTTAAACCAGAATTGAGACGTGGTCATATCGGAACTAAAATGTTAGATGAATGTTTTAAGATTGCCAAAGAACATAAATGTAAGTGTGTAGAATTATGGTCTAAAAATTTTAGACAAGCGGCGCATGCTCTTTATTTAAAATATGGGTTTGAAGTTATGGATGCAAAATTTTTTACGAAAGATGTATAGTGAGGTTTAAGAGTTATGAAAATAAGTAATGTATATATCGGTGGATGGTTTCAAAGAACTATGCTACAATTATCAGAAATATATGATTTTTTAAGAGAGGCTGACAGTCAACTTAATTTAAGTAAAGATAAATTGGCTAAATACCAAAAAAATTTGGAAATTGGTAAAATTGATTATGGGGTATC
>CANRLI010000064.1 GCA_947631475.1 uncultured Bacilli bacterium
CGAACCCCTGCGCCGCTCACACGACCTTCCGGTTTTCAAGACCGGTCCCTTCAACCAGACTTGGGTATTCCTCCATTCGCCTAACATTTCAGCGACAAATTGATTATAGCACAACCTAAAAATAGATGTCAACCCAAAAACATTTTTAATTTAAGCCACAACTTGAACAAAAATTAACTTATAAGCTTACCTAAAATAAAAAAACTATTGCAAAAGCTAAAAAAATGCGTTATACTCAAATAGTCTTATGAAAAAGACAGTGCCTGCCCAAGTGGCGGAATAGGTAGACGCACAGGACTTAAAATCCTGCGAGATTTAACCCTCGTGCCGGTTCAAGTCCGGCCTTGGGCACCATGATTATTCCAAGGTTTAAACCTTGTTTTTTTATGCCCTGCTTTTTATTCACTCACTAAAAAATAAAGATTACTCTTTATTTTTATACTCTTCTATCCATTTTGGTAACATTTCTCTCAATGGTGAAAAACCATTTTTATCTTCTAATTCCCTTTTATCTTCTATTCGATAATTAAAATTTTTAATTGATAATTTAATTTTTTTACTATTTTCATCAACTTCTAATACTTTTGAATTAATTATTTCACCTAATTGCACATAATCAAAAACATTTCTCACAAATTTATCAGAAATTTCCGAAATATGAATTAATCCTGAGTATCCATCATCCATTAATAAAAAAATTCCATAATTTTCAATTCCTGTTACTTTACCTTTTACTATATCACCAACATTATACTTTGGCATTATTCCACCTCAAAAGTATTATATCATAACTAATTATTTACACCAAATAATTTATAAGTTATAATTAAGCATGGTGAGAGCTATGAATTCAAAAGAAAACAAGCCGAATAATCAAGAAATAATCAAAGCTATCAAAGAAGAATTAGAATCTTTAAGACCTTTTTTAAATATGGATGGTGGCGATGTTGAATTCATTGATTATAAAGATAAAATAGTATATGTTAAACTTACTGGAGCATGCCAAGCTTGTATGTTTTCCGATGACACCATTAAAAATGGCTTATACGAAACATTAAAAAATGATATTCCAGAAATAGAAGGAGTAGTTAACGTAACGTTATAACTATTCTTTTTTTATCCAAGAAAATAAATAAATACCAAACATCTTTTCCATTTCACCCACTGCTTTTTCATATGAACTAACATTATTTAACATTAAAGCTAAATCCTTCTCTTCTTCATTATCCACTACCATATCGCTTATAATATCAAAATATTTAAAAGGAAAAACCATTCGGGTAAAAAAATAAGCATTGTTAAACGATTCATCTCTATGATCTAAAATATCACACAATAAATCCATATCATTAGTCATTCTTATATAACTAGCTACATCTTTTAATTTTAAATCAAAAGTAATATTTAAGGGATTATAAAATTCAATTGTACTTAAACTATCCAATGTTTTATGTGATAAACATAAATCTATCTTCGTTTTATTATTTTTCAAAAATTTAATTAATATTTCTGCAATTCCTATATAATAGTCAAAACTATGATTTATTAAAGGATTATCTGAAAGTTCACTAATTTGCATTTCTAAATAGTCAATTTTCTTTTCCCAAAAAGCTTCCATAGTGACATATTCATTAATATATTTATTACAATTTATCATATTAAACTTTTTAATGTCTTCTAAATCTATATCATCTATTAAAACATTTAATTTAAATAAGATATAACCATCAGAAAGCAAAAGACCATTTTTATTGTAAACAAAATCATGTAAATGTACTTGTTGTTTAGTAAATTCTTGACATATTAGAAATAGCTCATTTACATAATCTATATCATAATAAGCTTTAACTAAATAATAATTTATTCCATTTATTTGAAATAAAATTCCTTCTTTGTAATTTTTAAAATAATCAATTTTTATATCATAATATTTTTCTAATATTTCTTTCATAGTAAATAATATGAAAAAAACTTAAGATAATTCTTAAGTTTTAGATTACATCATTATTATTAATTTGTGGGATTGTAGGATCACTAGGCATTACAATCGGTGGTGTTTGTGGATTTCCCACTGGTTGACTTACAGGTTGAACAATTGGTTGTGCAACACTAACAGTTGGTACGACTACCGGCGTAGGTTCCATAATCGGCATATTGATGTTTGAAGGCATTTGTGGAATAGCAACAGTCATTTGACTATTTAAAGCTCTTTCCCTTTGTTCAATCAAAGCTTCCCTATTCTTTAACTCAGCTTCCTTAGTATATAAATCTCGATAAACTTTTTCTTGAATCGTTTGAACTAAGTTTTTAACCCCCTCCATAAACATCTGTTGTGCTCCATTAACAACTTCGCCTAAAGAAGCATTAGGTGCAAAACTTGATAAAGAACTTTGTCCCAGAAGTTCATTATTTATTGGCGTTGGAACCCCTTGAGCAATTTGAGCATCTGGCACAATCGCCGTTGGCATCGCCACTTGTACATCATTACTCATTAATGGATTAAGTGGACTTGTCAAATTAGTTCCTAAATCCATACCATTATTTCCCATTATCGGAGGAATTGAATTTGTATTTGGCGCCATCATTGGGGTTGGCATTGGATTAAGCTGAGTATTATTAGGCATCTCCCCCACCAATGGCATAACTGAATCAATTGGCACTGGACTAATCTCTGCATTCATTCCATTTCCCATAGGTATCATTGGTTGCCCAACAACTGGTACTGTATTCATTCCCATTGCTGACCCACCACCATTTTGAGGCATCATTGGATTATTTACAAGACCATTATCTGGCATTACAGCACCATTTATATTTAAGTTTGGTGATATACCATTTACATCATTATTTATTGGCGTTGGCATTACTGGAGTTAAAGAAACATCTGTACCACCATTAGTCACTGGTCCACCAGCAGGCATCGGCGTAGCCTCATTACCTAACTCAGCTATCCCCGGAACTAATTCATCATCATTTGAAACCGTCGTTCCATCTGTTGGAAATATTGAACTTGCTACTACAGGACTTGGCGTTTCTAACTCATTGGTTGGTAACGTTTCTTCACCTAAAGCTGCCCCACCTTCATTACCACTTTTATCACCAGCATTATAATTATCAATCATTTGTTTAGAAGCTGATGCACTAACAGAAATATCTCTTGAATATTGACCATTTGCATTAGCTGATTGAATTGGTGGTAAATATTTATAGGAACCAACATTGCCAGAAATAATTGCTCGCATTATCGTTTTGATTGATGACCATTCATCATCAGTCGCCACTTTTTGCAAATTACCATTTACAATTTCACTTACATGCAAAACAGTGAGTCCATGAGGATCCACAGCATTTTCAGTAGTAATAATATATCTTTTTTCAGTATCAGGAATCGTGAAAACAGAAACAATATTAGAATTTAAAGTTTCACCAGATTCCTTCAAGATAGATATCTTCTCTGGCATTGCAATCCCTCTCTATTCTAATTTTCATTATAACAAATAATACAACTGTTTTCAATCATTTATTTTTCTTATTTGAAACCACTTGCAGCCATATGCACAATTATTCTCTATATAACTTTCTAAATTAGCGATATCATTTATCTTTGAACATTTACTATTTTTAGAATCATAAAAACCCTTTAATCTTACTTTTCCATATGCCCAATCCCCTACTATATAATCAAAATCATCAAAATAATCCGTTATCTTTTCCGCTAATAATTCCTTATCTATTGCATCCCCTTCATCTTTAATAACTTCATAACTTACTTCATTAATTACTATTTTTTTCATCTTTATTCCCCCACTATCAAATTTTGCTTTTTAAAATAATCATCTATTTCATAAGGATTATACGCTTGAACCAAAGCAACACTTCTTCGATAAAAATCTCGATTCTGCGCCGTAAATAATAACTCATAAAAGGCTTCTATCTCTTCTTTAGAAACAGTCTCCTTTTCTTTCTTCTTAACCAACATATCTATTAAGCTTTTTTGGACCAAATTAAAATACTTATTCTTCTTTTTAATAGCTTTATTTTGTTGTTTCTTATAAAAATTATAGAATTTTTCCAAATTATTCACAAAACTACTACAATCTTCAATACTCATCCCATACTTAATCAATAAAGAACTAAAACCATCAACATCCTTATTTTTAAAACTACTAATAATATTTTCTTCCCCATATATTAATATTAATAATCTAACAACACAACATAAAAAACTATTATATTCTAATGAATATTTTTTGTCTTTAACATCCAAATATAACAATAATGATTCATTCAAAGCTTCGTTAATAAAAACATTATCATTCATTGTATCACCTACTATATAATAGTAACACAATTTATTATATTTAACTAGATACAATTGCACTTGATTTTTCTATTACTCCACCATAATAATTAGGAATTTCCCCTAATACCACTTTCGAAGCCAAAATCATTTCATAATTCTTACTAAAATTATAATTAGCACTAGGACTTATTAAATTATTTTCAATATTAATAATTAAATAAAATTCCACTAATAAGCTGTTTATTCCATAATCAGACACTCTAGTTTTAAAATTCATTTCTATATTACTTATTAAATTAACTTTACAAGGTATTTTAAAACCTAAATTTTCTGTTAAAATATTATGATTAATTAAGCCTACGGGAATAAAAAATAATTCTTCATCCTCATCATAATATGCTAAACGTGGTTTTAAATTATTTATTTCACCGTATAGTCGATTAATCACCTTTTTTAATTTATCGTAAGCAATATTAAAATTATAATCTATAGAAACAACTTCACTACGACTGTTCATATTTAAGTTAATTATCTCCATTAAATCATCATCTACAAATACATCGTTATTAAAGACATTATAAACATAATCAGATACACTTTTATTGACATTAGCTTCAATTATTTTCTCCACTCGTGGCGTTATTTTAGCCCCAATAAAAGTTAAAATAATTACTGTACTAATTATTATTAACAAAATCATCAAACCATAATTTCTTTTTCTTCTTTTTCTTAATTTCATAATAAATTATATGATAAAAGAAAAAGAACTATTTTAAAATAGTCCTAGTCCTAAAAATTTATTTAATAGTATTACACAAGCTATAATAAAGACAATAACAATTATTACGATTAAAATTTTAATTATTACTTTGGTAGCTTTCATATCATCACGTAAATCATTAAAATCAAAATCACTAGTATTAAATTTGGTTGTGTTACTAACAAATGAATTATCAA
>CANRLI010000065.1 GCA_947631475.1 uncultured Bacilli bacterium
TAATTGTAAACTATTCTTCAGTAGCGTCTTCTTGCATTGCGATTACTTCTTTTCCCTTATAGTAACCACATTTCATACATGCACGATGAGGTTGAATTGCTGCTCCACATTTTGGACATTTAGTTATAGTTCCAACTTCTTTTTTTAAGTGAGTACGACGCATTCTCTTTTTAGTTTTACTTGTTCTTCTAAATGGAACTGCCATGATATCACTCCTTCCCTTCTTTATCAAGTAGCTCTAACAAAGGAGCTAATCTTGGGTCTATCTTTTTATTTTCATCATTCACTAGTTCCCAGCCTTCTCCTGACATTTCGTATTTTTTATCAGGGTTTGCACGGAAACTAATTGGGACCTCTAATACAATATTTTGCCATAAAATATCCATAATATCAAGTCTTTTTAGTTCTTTTTTATTTATTTCATCAGCATTATCACTTAATACTTCAGATATTTTAAGACTAAATGGATAATCTACTGGGGTTAAATCCATGGCATCTAATAAGATCATTTTACCTTCTACTTCACCATCAAAAACAATCTCATTAGTAATACTATAATATGCACGACCATGAACTTGAACATTATCTAGTTTTTGAATAGAAGTATTTTTAAGGTATTCTTCACCAAAAGATACTACATCGTCAATAACTATACCGTCTTCATTTACTTTAGTTAAATCAATATACATATCTTCACCCACTAGCCAACTAATTATATCAACTTTTCTTGAATATTACAACTTATTATAATAAAATAAAAGGGAAAAAGAAGGTTTTAATATGAGTATCATTGGTATTATAGCAGAATATAATCCTTTTCATAACGGGCATCTATATCATCTTAATAAAATAAAAGAAAAATATCCTGATTCATTAATTATTTTAGTTTTAAATGGTTACTTTACAGAGCGAGGTTCTATTTCAATTGTTTCAAAAGAAAATAAAACAAAAATTGCCTTAGAACATAATATTGATATTGTAGTTGAATTACCTTTTATTTTTGGGACTCAAGCATCTGATATTTTTGCTTATAATAGTGTTAAATTATTAAATGAATTAAAAGTTGAGAGAATAATTTTTGGTAGTGAATCTAATGACATAGAGTTATTAAATAAAGTCGTAGATATTCAACTAAATGATCAAAATTATGAAATGGAAGTAAAGAAATATTTAGCAGAAGGTGTAAATTATCCAACAGCGATGAGAAAAGCTTTAAAGATTAAAGAAGATATTAGTAAACCAAATGATTTATTGGGAATATCTTATTTAAAAGCAATTAAAAAGATTAATCCTTTAATTAAAGCAGAGACAATTAAAAGAACTAGTGATTACCATGATATTTTATCTAATGATGTAATCGTTAGTGCAACTAATATAAGAGAAAAAATTAGAAATGGTGAAGATATCTCCAAATATGTACCAAGTAATGTAAAACCATTAATTGAGAAGATAACAGATGATAGTTTATTTAATTTATTAAAATTTAAAATATTAACTGATAAAGATTTAAGTATCTATTTAGATGTTGATGAGGGGATTGAATTTCGAATAATAAAATATATTAATGAAGCTCACAATTTTGATGAATTAATTAGTTTAATTAAAACAAAAAGATATACTTATAATAAAATTAAGAGAATGTTACTACATATTTTAATTGGACTTACTAAGAATGATAATCAAATGGCGCAATTAGATTATATAAGAATTCTAGGTTTTAATATAAAAGGACAAGAATATTTAAAAGCAATAAAAAAAGAAATGTCCTTAAAAACAAAGGTTAATAAGGACTCACTTGTATATCAATATGAATTAAAAGCTGCTTATTTATATGAACAAGCCCTTAAAAAGACCTTAAATGATTTTGATCTTAAAAATATACCTATTCAAAACGATGTTTAAATGTTTAAGCCTTTATCATTTAAAAATTTATAAAATTCTTTATTAGATTTATTTAATAGGTATAAAGTGAAGATTAATCCAAGAAATGAAATAAAGAAGATGATAATGCCAAGAAAAATATTGGTGAAGGAAATAACTATACCACTTAAAGCAATAAGACCTAAGATAGTATATATAATAAATAAGTGAATAGAATATTTATATTGTTTAGGATAATTAGTTTTATACTCTTTACGTAGATTGTTTTGTTCTTGTTTACTTAAATCTTTAAATTTTTTCATATTAGCCTCTTTATAATTATTTTTATTATTATAACATAATTTTTTTATAGATTAGAAAGAATTAAAAATATGATAGTTTGAGCTATCATATTTTTAATCTTTTAATCATACTTGTATCGATTTGATTGATACGATCTTCACTTAAGACTAATTCCATATTTTTTTGATTATCAAACATGGTTTTTTTAGTTTCACGCATAATATTTAATGTTCCATCATTAATTAAAGGTTCTATCATAGTTTCAAATATTTCTTTATTTCTTTTTTTATCATTAAAGTGATTATAAAATTGTTTAAAATCAAGAACAGTTTTAGGACCATTCATCGATAAGAAGTATTCAATAGTTTGATAATCAACAACACTCCATTCACGCTTAGATAATTCGTGTAAATAATGCATTAAATATTCTTTTTCTAATTCTTTTTTAACAGAATATAACATATATTCAATAAATCTCGTTAAATCATGTCTTGTTTTAGCATTTTTAATTAGGCGATCATATTCAGGGTAGAAATTAATACCACGATTAAAAATAATGTATTGATAAATATCATTATTTAATAAGTACCACATTGCAATGGTACGACTAGTTCGACCATTGATATCAAAATATGGATGAATATAAACAAAGTAAAAATGCATAATTTGAGACTTGATAAAGTATTCAGTACTACAATCATATTTTTCACCATTATTAACATAATTAAAATATTGATCCATTAATCTTTGAATATCATCAGCATTAATACCTTGATCCATTGAATCATCTAAACGACCATTTTGTAAAATATAAACAGGTGCCGTACGATATTTGGTACCCATACGTGACAAATCATTGGGAGTTAGTAAACCTTTACTTAATATCTTATATAATTCTGCAACAGTATTTTCATTAATATCTTTACGTTTTAAAATATATTGATAACCATGATATAAATTAATAATTCGATTACGCATTGAAATATCAGTAACATTTTTAGCATTTTCTATTACTCTTTCGATAACTGATACAGAATCATTAATTCCTTCGACGGTATTATTAGCTTTTATCTCGTGAGAAAACATAACTTTTTTAGAAAAGGTTCGATTATTCATAAATTTTTGATTAACTAAAAAAGTTTCTAGTTCTTGAACTAAATCTTGAAGATATTCTTTATTAAAACGAAAATAACTACCTGAGACAGTCGTTAATGGTAAAATGTCTTCTCTAAATCTTAATTCCATAATAGTTTGACTCCTTAATAATGAGCTTATTATAGGCTAAAAAAAAGAAATATACAAATATTTCCTTAATTTAATCATTAATTTTTTGACAATTTTCACAGTAATAACTACTTCGCCCACCGATTACTACTCTTTTAATCATTGTTTGGCATATTTTGCATTCTTGATTTTCTCTTTTATGAACCATTAAATTTTGTTGAAAACGACCTGTCACTCCTAAAGATGAGGTATAGCTTCTGATGGTTGTTCCGCCACATTTGATGGCTGCTAATATGATTTGGCGAGCCGCACAAACAATTGATGCACATTCATCTAAGGTAATATCTGTACCTAATTTTTGAGGATTAATGCGGGAAGCAAATAAAACTTCATCGGCATAAATATTACCTAAACCAGAAATGATAGTTTGATCTAACAATAAAGTTTTCATTGGTAATTTTCTTTTTTTAAAATTATTAAATAAATACTCTTTAGTTAGTTTATCATCTATGGGTTCAATACCTTGTTTATGAACACCTTCTACTGTTTCTAAGTTTTCTTTTAAAACTAAATTCATTCGACCAAATTTACGTGTATCATGATACCTTAAATCAGTGCCATCAACAAATTCAAATATAACATGTTCATGTTTATTAATCTCTTCATGATGATCTTTGATAAAATATTTGCCTTCCATACGTAGATGACTACATAAATAATAAGGACCGATTGAAAAAAGTAACCATTTACCACGTCTTAAAATATCATCAAATGCTAAGCCAATTAACTTAGTTTTAAATTCTTGAAGATCAGATTCAATTATTTTTTCATATAAAACATTAACGCTTTTTATTTTTTTTCTTAGAATTTTTTTTCTTAGTGTTTGTCTTACTGTTTCTACTTCCGCTATTTCTGGCATCTTCTTTTTTACTCCTTACTTTAACTTTTATTTTCTTTTTAAGAGCTTTTTGAACAAGATTAATTCTAACTACATCACTGCATTTTAATAAGTAATCTTGTAAAGTTAAGACAAAAGTATTAACATCAACCATATTGATTCCATCTTTTAAAATAAGATTACATTCAGCATATTTAAGACCACCAAAAGTAAAGAAAGATAACTTTTCAACACTTTTAACTTCGTCTCTTTTTAAAATTTCTGTCGTATAATCAGGTATTTCCGTAACTTTATCTTCAAAATTTATAAAACTATTAAGAATAATTCTAACACCTTTATATATAACAAAAAGGGAAATGATAATCGTACCTAAGATGTCACCATATTTTAAAATTTTAAACCATTTACTGATTTTAGTAAGAATTAATGCACCAAGTATTATACCATCATTAACAAAATCAATAGTACTATTAATTTTGCCATAAGTTAAAAGGCCTTCTTTTTTTTGGCAACTAAAATTAGTATTAAAACAAGAAACAATGTATCTTATAATGGCAGTTAATACTACGAATAAAATGATCAAAAGACTTGTTTTAAATAGTTGGGTTACTACACTTAAATAAACTATGCCTAGTCCTAATAAGATAATAATAAATCCGTATAATGAACTAATAATACTTTTATATTTTTTATTTTCTCCTTTATGAATAAAGAATAAACTAATACCTAGTAAAGATAGTTCATAAATAGCACTAGCAAGCATGGTATAAGAATGACATAATAAACCACCAATAATTTTAATGAGGAAAATAATTATATCAACAATTATAAATTTTTTTACTTCTTTCATAAACCCTCCTATTTAGCTTCGTACCAATCAGTACCATAATCACTACTAACTTTAAATGGTACATCTAGTTT
>CANRLI010000066.1 GCA_947631475.1 uncultured Bacilli bacterium
AATTGAAATTATATGTAATTAGACATGGGCTAACTAATTGTAATGTTGAAAAAAAATATAATGGAAAGTTAGATGAAGATATAAATGAAATAGGAATATTACAAGCTAAAAAAGCCCAAAAGTCTATTAGAAATTTAGATATTGATTTAATTATTTGTTCGCCATTATTAAGAACTAAGCATACTTGTGATATTATAAATGTGAATAATGTTCCAGTTATTTTTGATAAAAGAATTGAAGAAAGAGATTGCGGTATATATACTGGTAAAGACCTTGGCGAGTTTTATAATACTGACTATTGGAACTATTACTCCAAAGTAAAAGTAGAAGGATTAGAAACAATACAGGATTTATTTAAAAGAATTAGACTTTTTTTAGATGAAATAAAAGAAAAATATAAAGATAAAAATATTCTTTTGGTAACACATGGGGGAATAGCAAGAGCAATATATTTTTATTTCAATGAATTACCAAAAGATGGAATGATACAAGAATTTGGATCTAGCAACTGTGAAATTACAGAATATAAAATTTAAGGGGAATATGTGTAATTAACATGAAAATTAGCTTTAAAGATAAAATGAGAAACTATGCTGATATATTACACTTAATAATAATTAATAACTTGCAAAATACTAATGCTGAATTAATAGAAAAGAAAATTCCTCAAAGAGAAAAGTTTATTAGATTAAATAATTCTGTAAACGAATGATAACAATGTTCCCAATTTGTTCCCATATGATGAAACATTTATATTAAAAAATCATGGTGCTAAAGATGTAAATAGTTATTTGTATTTAAAAGATATTTATAGAATTGAAGAAATCCAAAAAAATGAAAAAAAACTTTTTCAAGAAGGCTATACAATTTTTATTACGAATGATCTATCCTATACTAAAAAACCCCTGAAACAAGATTGCTATTATTGGGAATTTTCCCTTGAGGATAGAACAGAAAAATCAAGAACTCTTAAATGTGATTCTAGAGCAAGTGATGGTACTAAAAAAAATTGTGAAAAACCAATAAAGTTAAGAGGTAAGTATCCTATTGAATGGAAATTGTATCACGAAATAGATAAAACTAATACGGGTACTTTTAAGTATCTTGTTAATAAAATTGGTAAGTAATATGAAAATAGCTTACGCTATAATGAAAAATAACAATACAATTATCTTTAATAAAAAAGCATAAAATGATTTCATTAATGATTATGAAAATAAGTATTTAAAGCTTGCTGCTGTGCTTTTTTACTTTTTTGCTGTATAATTAGTATGAATTGAAGAATAATATCTCTCTAAATAATTAACAAAATATGTTAGTACGACAGTAAAGAATGCAAACAAAGTTCACAAAGCATTCTAGCTAGCAAATATTTATATTAGTAAAGTTAGTTATCTTAATACGTATTATTTTCTAAAACATTTAACATTCACCAATATTTTTAAAAATTGGTCTATAAATTTGGGAGGTTTGCAGATGAAAAATTATGTATTATATGATGAAAAATATTTAGGACCAGGTTTTTTAATTATTACTAAGGATGAGGGAAAAATTATCAAGTTTTTCAAGATATTTATTATCAATAATTATGGTTTTCCACATTATGGGCTAAGAGCATTTAGTATTTTTGGGAAAGATAATCCAGATACAGATTATACTACGATTGATTTCACCTTTAAAGATTCTGGTTTTATGGAAAAAAACATATATAAAGTATTTCACCATCTATGCATCGAATTAAATAATAATCAAGTTGAAACAATTGATGAATTTAACCAAGGAAAAAATTATTTTTCTTTAAAAGAAACAGATGATACAGTAACTTTGACAATTGCCAAAGATGTTTACGGAGTAAAGAATGCGACTGATTTTGTTGATATAAATATAGGCGATGAAAATACGTGTATTCATTATCAAGCAATAGCTATGCTTTATAATCAGTTCCTAAAATTAAATGTCAAATTAGCTAAAAAAGAAGACATAAAACAATTAGTGTTGTTACGACTAAAATAGTTATTTCATAATTTTATTTTTAGATAATAAAATAAATATTTCCCCCAAAACCATTTATTCTTATAAAAAAATCAGCATTCACACTGATTTAGGTTTGTTTACTTATATATAATCTAATTTTTTTGTTAAATGTTGTTCATCGTATTTTATTAATAATAAATGCTCATTAAGTTCTCTTATAAAATCTTGGTTACCAGAATGCTCCGCAATTCCTCTAATTAGTGGCATAGTTGTTGTTAAACTCATTCTTTTTTTCCCTTCCTTTTGCAAATCAGCTATTGTTGTTTGTGTAATATCATCATAGTAGGCTTTTTGTTGAGGAGTAGAACAATAATCTTCTTTTGTATATCTTACGATATTTGAAGGCATATAAATACTATAATAAAGGTCTTTATCAAACCTTTCTAATAAAGTTGGATCATATACATAGTTATCAATTTCTATCCAGCCATGACCCGCATTTTCTTTTCCACCTTTTAGCTCTATATCTTTAATATCACCTCTACATAAAATGGCATTAGGAAAACAAAAAAACATAAATAAACTTCTATCAAAGCATCCCCCTGGCATACCTGGTAAAGGCTTTAAGTATTTAATATGCATTGAAATAGGGATTCCATTAAAATATGTATGACTCATTTTTTCGTAAAACTCATCATCAAATTGAACTATTTTTTTATTTAATAATCCCTTATAAAATAGTAAATCAGCTTTCATAAAATATAGCTGTTTTTTAATTGCTTCAAACATCTTGCTTCCTTCACCACCATTTTTATATCCGTATCTATTTTAATAATAAATTTATAACATCGTAATTCTACAAAAATTGAGTTTCATTGTTTTCAAAAATATTTTTTGAATTGCCGTTTATAATAGCACAAAATTATCAAAACAACAACCTTCATATTTAAACATATATCTTGAAATTTTAAAAATAAAATATAATACAAACTAGTTGAAACATAAAACATTTTTAAGTATAATCAAATTGTATTATAAAAAGAGGTTAGTATGAAAGATAGTAAACATTATTATTTTGCATTAGATATTATAAGAATAATTGCTTGCATAGCAGTTCTTTTTTATCACTTAAATTTTTTAAAAGGTGGCTATTTAGCTGTTTGTACCTTTTTAGTATTAAGTGGCTATTTAGCTGTTTTATCTGCAAGTAAACAAGAAAAATTTTCTTTTAAAAAATATTATCTTAATCGCCTTAAAAAAATCTATTTACCACTATTGTTTGTTGTTTTAATAACTATTTTTATTGTTCAATTAATACCTGATAATTTATGGTTAAATTTAAAGCCTGAAACAACATCTGTTCTTTTAGGATATAATAACTTTTGGCAATTAAAAGCTAATTTAGATTATTTCGCTAGACATGTCAGCTCCCCATTTATGCATTTGTGGTATATTGCCATATTGCTTCAATTTGAAATAATATTCCCTTTTATATATTTAGTAATGAAAAAAATCGGTGATAAATTAAACAAGTTTATACCTTGTATATTATTTGGTATTATTTTCATTATAGGTGCGGGATACTTTTACTATTCATATATGACAAAGGACTTAATGACTACATATTATAGTACTTTTACGCGTATCTTTTCATTATTTTTAGGTTTAGCCGTAGGATTTATTCATCTGTATTTTAAACCATTAACTTTATGGAAAAAAGATCAATCACTTCCATTAAAAATCGTATATATTCTTTATTTAATGATTATAATATGTTCATATTTTTTTGTTCCTTCAACCTCTAAGTTAATGCCCGTAGCTATGATTATCACTTGCCTTATAACTTGGCGATTAATTGATTATTCTTCTATGCTTGAAGGCCCTAAAATTTCATTTATTGAAAACATAGTTAAATCGTTAGCTAATGTTAGTTATGAAGTTTATTTATGGCAGTATCCTTTTATATACATAGTAGCATGTTATTCTAGCAATCAAATAATCGATACATTATTAATAATAGTTATAACTATAATATTCTCATACATCTTACATTTTGCTTTAAGTAATAAAAATCAAAAATATAAGGTTATGCAAATCATTGCTTTATTTTTACTATCCTTTGGGGCAACCCTTGGTTGCTATAATTATATAATTAGCAAAGACCATACTAAAGAAATGAATGATCTAGAGCAACAGCTTGCCAACAACTCTAAAATATTAGAAGAAAAGCAAAAATTATATGCAGAACAAATGCAAAAAGAACGAGAAGAATTTACTGTTTCTTTGGACAATCTTGATTTTAGTGAAGAAGAATTAAAATTAAAAGTAAGCAATCTTAATGTTGTTGGTATTGGTGATTCCGTAATGTTGGGAGCCATAGATAATTTATATGAAGAATTTCCTAATGGCTACTTTGATGCTAAAATATCTCGAACTGCCTGGGTCGTTAATGATATATTAGTCGATTTAAATAATCGCCATATTTTAGGTGAACCTATCATTTTAAATTTAGGTGCTAATGGTGATTGCCCAGAAGAATGTAAAGAAAGAATCATTGCAACCGTTAAAAATCGTGATATATATTGGTTAAATGTCACTAATGATAATGAAGTTCATTTTAATGCTAAATTAAAAGCATTAGCTGCCAAACATAGTAATATTCATATCATTGATTGGCAAGGTATATCTAAAAATCATAAAGAATATTTCGTTGCCGATGGTATTCATTTAACTGATATAGGGAAAAAAGTATACACTCAAGCCATTTACGATGCTATTTACGATACTTATTACCAAAAATATCAGCAACAAAAGGAAGAACTAATAAAAGAATATGAAGCCAAAGTAAAAAATAAAATAAGCTTTATAGGAAATGATTTATTATTAAATGCCTATGATAATATAAAAGAAGATTATCCTGAAGCTCTTTTTGAAATAAATCAAGATTTTAATATTTCCCAATTAGAACAACTTTTAACAACTAAAATTGAAGATAACACATTAACTTACCAAGTTGTCTTTATATTAGATGATAAAGCCAATATAGCAATTTCAGATTGGCAAAAAATTATCGATATGCTTAAAGATACACACATTTATATAGTGACATTAAATGAAACAATTAAACAAGAACTAAGTAAAATATCAACGGACAA
>CANRLI010000067.1 GCA_947631475.1 uncultured Bacilli bacterium
ATTCTCCTCTTATACTCATTGCAACAAGTAAAATTACTATAGCATCAAATACTTTTTATTAAAACCACTCTGTAAGAGAATTTATATCTTTGTAAGAGAATTGTTATTACTTATATTTTAAAAACTTATTGGATGAAATAGTAGAAATTATTTTTAATTCGACATCATCTTGAATTAATTCATTATCAGTTGTTAAATATTCAATACGCAAGTATAATTTGTCTTCATTTTCAAAACAGTGTATTTTATTACTTTTTTGTATATTACTTACAATTATTGAAACTTCTTTAATTGCATCACTAATATAATAGGGAATAATATTTCCATAATCATCAAATTTTTCATTTAGTGTATAAGTTAATATTTTTTCATTATTTTTCATTAAATAAATATTCAATTTTGTTATTTTTTCTTCATCATATGTACCTGTATCTTCTGATTGATAATTAATTTTATTTAAAATAACAATTTCTTCTTCAGGAGTATAAGTAATAATTCCATCTGCTAAAAAGCGATTGTTTTCAGAAGAGAATTTAATAATGCCATAATTATTGTAGTTTATAATAAAAAAATCAAGTAAAAAAATTGCAAATATGCTAAAAATTAGTACTAATAGGCATGATATAAAATGTGATTTAAACCAACTCGCCAGTTTTAAAGTAGCATTTTGGTTTCTTTTATCTTCACCTCTTAATAAATCACCTGTATTTATGCCAAGAATTTCTGCTAAATCATTAAGAATTGATACATCTGGTATGCTTACTCCACATTCCCATTTTGAAACTGCTTTACCATTAACATTAAGCTTCTTACCCAACTCATCTTGTGTCATACCTTTTTCTTTTCTTATTTTGGCTATTAATTTGCCCATTTTGTCTTGATTCATTAATTACACCTTCATTACTAAAATAATAATTGTTAATTATAATAAAATTATTAAAGGTTACATATTAAGTGCTTTTTATAAATTATAAACTTTAATTATATTATATATACTATCACGTATTTTTTAATTTAACTACTATTTTGAAGTATTTATTTTTATAATAATTTACCAAAGTTGTGTACCAGGTGGTGGTATGCCAATACTTAACTTTTTAAATGGAGTTAAAAATGCTAAAGGTGATGTAAGTAAAATTAATATAAATTCTAGTATAGATTTTGCTTCTTTGTCTGGATCATTTATATCTGGTGTAGGAGATTTTGTTAATTTATTTGAACATAGGGTAATAATAATCACTCTGTTTAGAAAAATATAATATCAAAAGAATTTTTTGATTAAATTAAATATGGAAGCTTTATTTAGTTACTAAGCAATTTACTTTATATTTGATATTATAACGTTTAGTACCTTTTGTGTTATAGCCTCTTTTAAAAATAAATTCTTGTGTTATAAAGTTGATGGTATTTTTATCGACTAAATTTATATTATGAAAGTCTTTGCTTTGAACATATTTTTGAGATAAATTAAAGTATATATCTAAGACTAAGTTTTGATTATCATCATTTATTTTAGAAACAATTATTTTATCTAATAATAAAGCAATTATTTTTTCTATAGTCGAAGTTTGTTTTATTTGACTATTAATCAGAGTTTTTAACTTTTGATGATTTTCGCTTATTTGCAGAAAATTTTGAGTTATGTTTTTTGATTTAGTAATTTGATCTTCTATCTTGTTTAAGTCTTGATTATAATGTTGGTTTCTTTGGAAAAATTCTTGATTAGTTATCAGACCAGCAATATTAAGTTCTAATAATTTTTCTTTCTTTTTTATTAAATTGTTTTTAGATACTTTTAATTTCTCTATTTCATTATTTATAGGAGTCTTTTTTTTATTATTAAGATATAAATCACTTAAAATAGTAACTATTTTTTCTAATTTTAAATTTAATGAATGGATAATATGATTAAAAATGGTATATAACTCAGACTCTCTTAAATTGGGAGATGAACAAACTTGTTTACCTTCTTTTAAATATTTAGCACAAACCCAGGTAATGTCTTTAGAAGCTTTACATTGTTGTCGACGATGAAATATTTCATGGTCTTTAGAGCAATAGATTTTAGCACTTAAAAGGTATCTATTTTGATATGCTTTTTTATTATGAGTTATTTTTTTAAAAGATTTGGTTTTGGCATTTAGGATTTGGTTAGCACGTTGCCATAATTCATCATCAATAATAGGGGGTATTTTTTCTTTATCTTCATAAATAAGCCAATCTGTAGTTGGCAAATAATGGACTTTTTTAGTCATATAATCAATAATTTCACTTTTTTTACCACAATAATATCCTTTATATTTTATATTTTGAATCATTCGAGAGATAGTTGTGGAACTCCATTTTTTATTTTGGGCTGTTTTAATATTTTCTTCGTTTAATTCTTTGGCTATTTTACTTAGTGAATGATGATCAATGGCATATTCTCGAAAAATTCTTTTGACTATCAAAGCTTTACTAGGAACTATAATTAAATGACCAGTATTTTTATCTTTTTTATAACCATAAAGAAGATTATTACCTAGAATATTGCCCTTTTTAATAGAACGATTCATGCCAAATTTAACTCTTTCTGATAATCTTCTTATTTCATCTTGGGCCATTGATGCCATTATCGTTAAACGTAATTCACTATCAGGTAAGGCCGTATTTATATTATCGTTAACAAATAAAACGGCTACACCATAAGAAAGTAATTCTCTAGTATATTTAATACTATCTAAAGTATTTCGGGAAAAACGAGATATTTCTTTAGTAATTATTAAATCAAATTTATTATTTCGAGCATCATTAATCATTTGCATAAAATGATCTCTTTTATAATCCGTTGTTCCACTTATACCATTATCGACATAGCCTTTAATATAAGTCCAATTAGGATTGTTTTTAATCATCTCATCAAAGTGTTCTATTTGATTTTTTAATGATTTGGTTTGTTCTAAATGATCTGTGGAAACTCTTGAATAGTATGTAACACGAAGATTAATTCTAGTAAGAGGTATTCCTAAGTTAAGTTGTTGTCTAATAGTTTGTAATGTCATATATTAGTCCTGGTATTTATTTTTTTTATTAAGGTATCTTCGGCATACTGAAAGACATTATAGGTAATTAATTGATTTTCATACATTTGTTTATTTATGTATAAAGCTAATTCTAAGTATAATTGATAGTCATTATAAATTAAGTTATTTATATATATCACCTTCTATTTAAAGTTATGCGATATATGTTTTCTTTTTGAAAAAAATAATTACTTTGTTTTGATATGGTAATTTAAAAAAATAGTCTTTCGACTATTTGATAATTGATTCTAAAGCTAATGTAATCATATCGTTTAAACTACGTTCTCTTTCTTCTCCACTTAAAACGACATTGCTAAATTTTGAATCAACTGCCGTTAATATACAAGATGCTTCTTTTTTAAAGTGATTAGCTAGATGGAACAATGCAAAAGCTTCCATTTCTTCACCAATAATGTTTAAATCCTTAGGTATTCTAGCTAATACTCGTTCGTAATCGATATATGGTCCAAACACATCCATAGTTGTTATATCTCCTACATGTAATTTGTAGTTTAATTGTTCTGCTGTATCAATAATAGTAGCATTTAAAGTATTTGAAGGATAAGTAATATGTTTGTCATAATCATTAAATGTATAAGCAAAATTTGATTCTGAATATGCACTATTAGCCAAAATTAAATCAGGTACTTTAACAACAGGACGGATAGCTCCACATGTGCCTATTCTAATTATTTTTTCAACATTAAAAAAGTGAAATAATTCAAAGGCATAAATTCCCATACTAGGCATACCCATACCTGAAGCCATAACAGTGACTCTAACACCTTTATAAAAGCCTGTATAACCTAACATGTTTCTTAAATTAGCAACACTTTTGTGATCTATAGTAAAATCTTTGGCTATTGCATTATCTAAAAATGTTTCAGCAATGTATTTAGCTCTTAAGGGATCACCTGGCATTAAAACTAGAGGTGCTATATCTTCTGGTTTGGCATTAATATGAATTGGTTCTTCTCCGATAAACATTTTTTATCGCCTCCTAATTATAATTTTAACAGAAAAGTAATTATTAATTATATTTTTTTTAAATTAATATACATTTTTAGACAATATATTAAAAATTAGAGAATGATTATATAATCACTAAGTGAACCTAATGCTACAAAATTAGAAAAAGAAGGATTAGGTTATGTTGTAGGTAGTGTTGGTGAATTATCAGGTGAAATGCCTTATACAGCTTTTTATGCTAGAAAAAGTTATTTAGATAAAAATAAAGAAATAATTGAAAAATTTAATAAAGCTATTAACAGAGGTATAGAATTTGTGAAAGAACATGATGAAAAAGAGATAGCTAAGATTATTTTACCTCAATTTCCAGATAATGCTTTAAATGATGTAGAAATTATAGTTAAAAGATATAAAGATGCCGATTCATGGCTTAATAATACAAGCATTAGTGAGGAATCATATAAAAATTTAGAGAATATAATGATTGAAAATGATTTGCTCGATGACTATGTCTCTTTTAAAGATTTAGTTATTAATTTAAATGACTAAAATTCTAGAAGTTAAAAATATTTGTAAAAAGTTTAATACCATTAATGGTGAAATAGAGGCCTTAAACGATATTAGTTTTGATGTTAATGAAGGAGAATTCATTGCAATTGTCGGAACATCAGGATGTGGTAAAAGTACACTTCTTTCTTTAATATCAGGTTTAACTAAACCAACGAGTGGTGAAATTAATTATCATATTGAAAAGCCAGTTATTGGATATATGCTACAAGAAGACGCTTTATTCGAACATATGAAAATAATTGATAATATACTATTAGGACTAAAAATTCAAAAAAAATTAAATGAAGAAAATAAACAAGATGCCTTAGCTTTATTAAAGAAATATAATCTTGAAAAATTCAAAGATAAAAAACCTAGCGAATTATCAGGTGGGATGAAGCAAAGAGTTGGATGAATACTGTGTACACACAAAAAATAGTAACAATTAAGTAAGTAACTTATAACTAAAAATAGAAA
>CANRLI010000068.1 GCA_947631475.1 uncultured Bacilli bacterium
ATTAAGTAAACAAGTGGAACAATTAATAAAAAATTTATTAATCGATAGTATTTAACTACTATATTATAAGGATTACGGATGAACACTATACTCCCCTCCTATTCTTTTATAATTATAACATAATAAACTTAAAAAAAGAAAAAATATGATTGCTCATATTTTTAATTTTTTTTAACTAATAGTTGACCTGGTAATAAATAGATAGTTTCATTAGTATTTAGTAATTCATTATGATTAACATTAAATTTATTAGCTACAATATCTATAGTGTCACCATCTTTAGTTATATAATAACTATAATTGCTCTTAGGAATTAATATTTCTTGATCAGGATAAATATAATCTTGTGAATTAAGGCCATTTAAAATAGCTAACAATTCAGGATTTATATTATATTTGCGAGCTATACCATATAGTGTATCACCCTGTTTAATAGTATAATACTCAAAGAATTGTTCTTTATTTACAGGAACAATAATCTCTCTTCCTTCTCTTATCATATCAGGAAAAGGTATATTATTTAAATCCATAATTATACTTTCTTTAGTATTAAACTTTTTAGCAATACTAGTTATATTATCACCTTGTTTTATTAGGTATTTATCGTACATAAAATCACTCCTAATATAACATATGTTTATTTTTAAATTTAGTCATTAATAAATATTAAATTTTGATAATTAAAAGATAATTCACTATAACTAAGTATTTTTTGTTCACCATATTTAAATGAATATTTGTATAATGTATCATCTACTAGATAGTAAACTTCATCATTATGGATATGTATAATTTTTTTTATTTGATTATCAGAAACTTTTATTTTTAAAGTGGGATCATTGTAATATAAATATAACTGATTGTTATCAATAATATAATTATAATTTTGGGCATATGTAAAAGATTGATTTGAAGAGATAAGTTTATTAAGATTTATTGATTCTTCATTGCCTTTGGAATATATAACTCCTTTTTTATCACCAGAAGCTAAAATACGCATTCTTTTTTTATAAGGAACTAATTCATATTCAAGGCCATTTTTTCGATCTACTAAGTAAATTGATTGGTCATTTATACCTAAAATGTAACTATCATATGATATGTCGTATTCAATATTCCAGGTATCAACTTCTAAATTATCTAGATTAATTATAAATAGTTTATTAAAGTTGTATTCCTGGGCATAATCTGGAATAACTAGATAATTATTTATTTTAGTAGCTAAAGGAATATCGTAAACGTCATTTTCAAATAATTTTATAAATTCTACGTTATCGTTGTTAAGGTAATTAAAACCACGATATGACCATATTAAAATCTTGTTACTATTATTAAAAATATCATAGTTGTCATACTTTATATTTTTTTCTTCACTATCAGAATAAAAGATATTAATTTCTTGTTGGAAATCACTAGGGATTAAGTTATAGGAAATGAGATTTTGATTAAGACTACATAAAGGTTTAGTTTCTAAGTATGGACTAGATATTGTTAAACATAGATAATCTTCATCCTCATATTTATTAATATCTTTTATTAGCTTTTTATCCTTTATATAAGAAATTTTATTAATAAAATTGTACTTTATTTTTTGATAAGTAATTTCATAATAATATAATTTTTCTTTATCATCATAGTTTTCACTAATATTATATTCATCTAAGCTATATTCAAGGCTATAAGATTTATTATCAAAGAATGATAAAATAAATAAGATAATTAAAATTATAGCAATTATTAGTAGCAGAAAAATGACCAAAGCACTTTTTTTAAGACGATACTTTTTACTCATAAGTTACTCCATATTATTCTGAATGTGTATTATGTATAGAATACTTCTTTTTCTCTTCCATCATAAAGCTACTGATAGCAGTTTCTACTTCAGGTAAGCACTTTTTATCTAAATTGGTTATAACAACAATTTCTTTAACGGTATCTATAGTTACTTTGCCAAAAATTATTCCTTTAAATACTTGTAAGTCATTAAATAAATCAGGTGTTATTGAGTTTAAAGTATACCCATATAAGATATGGTCTTGACCTATTAATATTCTTTTATTAGTAAGGCAAATAACCGACGTAGAAAAGACATCTAAAACATCATTGTTTTTTTGTCCAGCAAAGGTATAAATTGGTTCTTCATCTGGATTAAGATGTTGCTCTACTACTTTAGCATGTTTACGAAGACGCCACCAAGTAATTGTCCCTGGATATTTGGCTTTAAACATACATACTTGATCATATACTTTTCCCATATTATTTAACCACCTTTTTTCGTTTATTAGCAATAACTTCATTAAACTTATTTTATAATGAATTGCTTTTTATTGCAATAAAAAAGGAAACTAGTGTTAGCTTCCTATAGTAAGTAAAACATAAGCTATACCGATACCTAAGCCACATACTAATGCAACTATAGATATAAGAATACTAGAGGCTATAAAGCCCTTATTAGTTTTTTCTTCTTCAACGGTTAGTTTAACAGCATCTTGTTCTTTTTGTCTTGTTTCCTTAATAATGTTTTTATGTTCTTTAGGATTGATTGGATATTTCTTTTGAATCAAGTCTAATTTAGTTGTAACACGAACATTAAGACTTTGGGTCGCCATTGTTCTTTCTACTTTATTTATTTTTTGATTTTTATCTACTTTTGATTCTTCTTGTTCTTGTCTTTTGGAAATCTTTTCAATATTAGAAAGAATTAGGTCTTCTAAGGATGAAGCATAGGTTAAATCTGTATTGTTATATATTATTCTACTGATTGCATCGATATATAATTTTTTAGCATCATTAATAGCTTGCGTTAATTTGCATATATCTTTGTAATACTTGGTAAATAATACTTCTAATAAAGCATCACGATTAACATATTTATTATTTATTACATATTCATCGTCTTTAATATAACTATCCTTATTTGTATTGCTAGAAATAGATATAGGAGCAAAATAAGCATCTATCCATACTGGTTTACCACTATCATTAACTTTACTAATTAAATAATAATCAAAGCCACGATATTTTTTGCCAATAATTAAATCAAAAACAATCATTCTTAAGTAATTCTTTCTAATGGCTTTGCCTAAGCGAGCTTCAATCTGATTGCCACTTTGTAACTCAATAGTTTTATTTAAAGCATATAAACCTAAATTAATTATATCTTCTATTTGCGCAGCATCTTTTATACTATTACCAGATGATCCCGTAGGATATTTAAAAATTTTATCAACCCATAATGTTTCTTCATCACTAACTTTTTTATTATTAATAGCTGTAACAACATTATTTATAGCTGCTGTTCCAGAAATTCTTGTTTCAATATCTTTACTATAATTTAACGTTGTAAAAGTACCAATGGTTTTATCTTCAGTAACAATTCTTTTGGTTTCTTCGTGATCGACATCTAATAATTCAGCTATATCGGCTTTTATAACTGCAAAATCATCTATATAAACTGTTTTTGGATCTAAACTATTTAAATTTAATAAGCCAAAAACGGTATTATTTAATTGAACTAATTTAGAGCCATCTTTAAAACTATTAAATACTTCAATAGTTATTGGTTCTTCTTTACGGATTCCGTTATCAAGTGATACAATGTAACATTGTTCTTTTAAA
This sequence comes from uncultured Bacilli bacterium, assembly GCA_947631475.1. GTDB lineage: Bacteria > Bacillota_I > Bacilli_A > RF39 > UBA660 > Coprovivens. Next base: position 3,619 of record CANRLI010000068.1, read on the forward strand.
ATGTCTTTATCCATAATAACCGCTCCTAGTCTATATGAAAATTATAGCAAATTTTTGTTGAATTTGGTAGATAAAAAAGCATAAAATATCAATTATTTTTGAAAAAAAGGTTTTTTTATACTTATAAACACTGAAAATAGACAATATTGTTAGTAAATTGTAAACAAAACAACTGTTCTTATAAATAAAAGATAATGTAAAACTTATGAAAGTTTAACCTATTTAAGCTTTTCGAATAAAAAATATGCTATAATTATGTTGATATACTTGTAGAAAGAGGATGATTATATGGCTACACCACATATTAATAGTAAGTTAGAAGATATAGCTAAAATTGTTTTAATGCCGGGTGATCCATTAAGAGCGAAGTATATAGCAGATAAGTATTTACAAAATGCTAAGTTGGTTAATGATGTTCGTAATATGTATGGTTATACAGGAACATATAAAGGTCGAAAAATAACTGTATTTGCCTCAGGAATGGGTAATCCTAGTATGGGTATATATTCTTATGAGTTATTTAAATTTTATAATGTAGATTATATCATTCGTATCGGAACAGCAGGATCATATTCAAAAAATTTGGATATTTTAGATTTATTATTAGTAACTGATTGCTATTCACAAACATCATACGGAAAAGAACAAAGTGGTAGTACAGACAATATAATTAGTGCTTCAACTAATTTATCTCAAACAATTAAAGAAACTTCATATGGATTAAGCAAGGTTTTAAAGCAAGGAAGAGTTTACTGTTCTGATGCCTTTTATAAAAATGATGAAAATTTTATAAGTTTACTAAACGATTATGGTTGCATGGCAGTTGAAATGGAAAATTATGCATTATTTCATAATGCTAAAATCTTAGGCAAACAAGCAGCCTCTATTCTAACAATTTCCGATAGTTTTATAACTAATGAAGAAATTGATAGTGAGCAAAGGGAAAATGGCTTAGATGATATGATTATCTTAGCTTTAGAAAGTGCAATAAGATTAATATAATATAGTATAAAATCATTTAAATGAAGGTCTTTTGGAGTATTGATAAAGAACAATACTCTTTTTTTGACAAAATATTTAACCCCCTAGGTATTTTGACAAGTATATCAAAATAACCTAAGGGGCTATCTTTTTATATCAACATTCTTATATCAACATTCGAAATAGTTCGAATAGAAACGTCACTGGTGCCCTAAGGGAAGAAGCAATGTCATCAGTTTAAGAAACTACATAAAAAAATGTGTAGTTTTT
>CANRLI010000069.1 GCA_947631475.1 uncultured Bacilli bacterium
GATAACTATAAATTATCGGAGGGTATAGTTATGAATTTACTTAAAAAAGATGAGTTTTATTGCTCGCAAGGTGATACATCTGGAAAACATTCTCCTAAAAAAATATTTTCAAAAGCTGAAGACTGCTATTTATACGATGCAAATGGTGTTAAATATCTTGATATGCAAATGTTTAATAGTGCAGCAAATTTCGGTTATCAAAATGAAAAATATTCTAAATGTATTACTCAATCATTGAATACACTACCTTGTCTTGCAGGCGAGTTTATGAGTGAAAGTCGTATATTGCTCTCAGAAAAAATATGTAAATATATGAGTGACAACTATAAAGTAGATGGTCGTGTACATTTTACAGTTGGAGGAGCACAAGCAGTTGATGATGCACTGAAATTAGCTATTAATAAAAATCACAAGCGTGATTTTCTTGCGTTTGAAGGTGCTTATCACGGTAGAACTATGGCTTCCTCAAGCGTAAGCTCAAGTTATAGGTATACACGCCAATTTGGAAGTGTCCTTGGTGTACAACGGATTCCATTTCCTTGCTGCGATTCATGTCCATACGACAAGACTTGCAATAACTGTAATTTATATTGTCTCGAAAAATTTAAAGAGAAATTTAAAAGTGAGTTTTCAGGATTCTATGATGTAAACAACTCTGAAGCTGTAGCCTCTGCATTCATTTTAGAACCAGTATTAGGTCGTGGTGGTTATGTATTTCCAAATGAAAAATATCTTTCAGAATTATGCCAATTTCTACATAAGCACAATATTCTTGTAATTGCAGATGAGGTGCAAATGGGTTTTTTTAGAACAGGACGTTTGTGGAGTTTTGAAAATTATGGCATTGTCCCAGACATCATTGTGTTCGGTAAAGCCATTTCAAATGGACTTTGGCCCCTATCTGGAGTATGGGCAAATAGCAACATTATTTCTCCTGATTTGTGGCCTGTTGGATCGACACACTGTACATTTGCTGGTCACCCACTTGCAACACAATTGGGATTATGTACATTTGAAATAATCGAAGATAGTAAATTCATTAATCGTATAACTAAAAGCGCAACCAAATTACATGAATGCATAAAACAGATAACAAGTGATTTTTCTTGTTTTGGAAGATTGCAAATGAAGGGACATGCTATTGGAATAGATATTATCGATGTCAAAACTGGACTCCCTAATGGAGAATTTGCACATCATTTAATAGAAACCGCATTAAACAATCCGTATGAAATTGATGGTACTCCATATGGGTTGATACTTACCGTTGGAGGAATGTTTAATAGCAGCCTTATGCTGTCACCATGGCTTTTTATTACAGATGAAGATATTAATAGGTTTGATATTCTGTTTCGGCATTTTCTTCACAAAGTACTTGAGCAATAAATTGAGATAAATTTTTTTGTGTTGAAAAGCAATTTAGTAATTTTCGAATGAAATTGCTGTCAAACATTGTAATGGCATAAATCAATCTGCTCCAATGAAGCTGTTCCAGTGTACGCCTCTCCAAAAAATTTGTAGTTGAACCGAAAATAAACTTTTCTTCATCAGATCTTAACTGCATATTAGTACTTTTTATGAAGTTTAATGTTTCTTTAGGGTATCGTTGATAATTTTCTGTTAAAACACGAATTATGCCACGTCTAATAATTTTTTCATCATATTTTAATAATTTTTTGAGTTCAATGAACCCTTCGACAGGATATATGCTTATCATTTGACCAATTGCATGAACAATTTTTAATATTTTATCGTAATTACCGCTTTCAGCAAGAGTTTCACATAATCTATAATATTTTTCTAGTGCATTTCCACTCTTATCAATGGGTGCTGTGTAAAACAAAAATGCTATTGGATTAAAACCATCTTCAAAAATAATTTCAAACTGTTCTGCAAACTTTCGATTAGTTGATTTTCTTATTTTTGATGGTTGTTCAAAAATTTGTGTTTCATATTTTTCAGATATTTTGTTGAAAATATCAGTAAAAGTCTTTCGATCTTTAGGATTACACTGAAACAGCGACATAAATGTACAACTCAGAATAAAGTCAATTTCTTCTGGCAGTAAATTAGATTTTTCGTCAATGACAGAATTAATGTTAGCGATAGTAGTTGTTTTATCGTTAGATGAAGAGCAAACAACAATTAAATTACAAATCAAAAACAGAACCATGTTATTTAAAATATCACCACATTGAATTAATTCAAGCATTTGACAGCTACTTATTGCTTTACCACAGACAACATCATTAATAATACTATGTATTTGTGTATTGTATAAAATACTGTTATAATCCGCCTCAATATCATTGTCTGAATTAAAAAGTATACTGTATGAATATTTTTTAAGAATTGAAAGCAATCTGTTATGACAGCTATTTAAATCTTTTTTTAATAAATTTTTAATTTTATCAACAGCAAATTCACATACCGATTGATTGCATTCGTCTGTTATATCAATTTTCATTAGTATATATAAAAAAATTACTATATCTTCTTCACCGTTTTCATTTTTAAAAAGAGAATTATTGCTTTCATAATACTCATAAATTTTATTTTTAAAATCAATTGATGTTAACTCTGTACATATTTTATCCATACGGTAGACAAAAATACTATATCTTAAAGTAGGTTCTGAATAAGCCCATTGCAATATAGCATATGTATCCTTATATGTTGTCAAAAAATTAGCTGTAGTCACTACTAAGAACTTCATTTCTTTACTTAACAGCGAAATACTTATATTACATACGGATTTTATATATTTCACTTCGTTATAATGTAAAATTTTCAAAAGGCATTCACGTACAAATTTTATAGTAGGTGTATGGTCGTTATAATTGCAATATTTAATAAGTTTATCTAAATTTATTATACTTTCCTGTATATCTTTTATTTCTGATACTGACGTATATATGTATTGAAATGCCACATATTCTGTCTTTGGAATAGCGCTACCATTATAAAGTAAATTTTGTAATTTATTGATATATTTTTGCTTTTCTTGCTCTGACCTAATAAAATAACAGTAAAGGTAATATTCGATAAGTTTATCGTATTTAAATTTATAATTTGGAGTAGCACAAAGCAAGCCACAATTAGAGAGTTTTTCATAAATCTCTTTTGTGGAATTAGTTATTTTAGTGTATGATGAAGCTGCTATTTCGATGAAACATTTGCGAATTTTTGAACATGGTATTTTAAACTTTCTTTCAAGCGTACTTTCTATGATTTCAAATACATTGTTTTTTTTATTGCAATTATCTTCTTGATAAAAATCGCAAATAATGGAACATATATAGGGTTCACGCATAAGTGTCTTATCCGTCTTGAGCAATTCTTTGTCTATATTGTAGAAATTTATCATTTCCGAAACATCGTCGTCGGAAAATTCTTCAAGCACTATGCTGTTTTTACCGTTGATTTCAATTTCACAAACAGTATTAAAATACTGTTTCCTTGAAGAAAAAACAAAAGAGACGTATTCGTTTTTTTCATTTAATTTTGCTAATAAAAGAACCTCATCAATATATGAATTGTATTCAGCAATCCCATCAATTATAAATGTAATATATTTTTGATTTTTTTCATACCAAGAACACAATTTATGAAGTAATGCGACAGGAACATCTGACGAAAATCCCAACACGGATGCGATTTCATCTATAGCATTTATTTTACAATTATTTTTTAGATCAATATAAATTGCTTGGTTCTTTTTTAATGTTGAAATGTAATGTTTAATAAGGCTTGTTTTACCTATTCCAGCTATTCCACAAATAAACGCAGTATGGCAAAAAGATTGAAGTATTTCATCAGCTTTAACTCTTTCAACATAAAATGATTTATCATTCCGCATCTCAGCAGTACTTTGTTCTGCTCTTGCATCAATAAGGCTTTCAATTAAAAGTGGATAAGTATCAAAAATTTTAATTCCAGAAAGATCAGAAACTCCCCATCTTGTCATAAACTCATCAAACGAAGCACTACAGAAATGATTTTTTTTATGTTTTTCTAACAGGTTTATTAGCGGTGATTTATCGTATTGAATATTAATAAAAAAAACTTGATTTATTTGATTTATGTTATCCTCAATCAGCTTATTGACTTTAATATCGTTACCACTATATCCAATAAATATCAATGAATGATCTTTTAAATATGATGTAAAAAAATTGACCGTTTGTTTAGAATAATCTTTATTATTGATTTCGTCTTCTGTGACATGTGTTATAATATATCTGTTTGCATCACCGTGCAATTTCAAATAAACTGTTTTATTGTTATAATGTGCTGACATAATATTATTATATTCATTGATATATGTATCAATTGAATTAATATTCATCTCTTCTTGACTTTTTTCCAAATAATCAAAAAAATTGGTAGATATTATAGCATCTACTATACCATATTGTGCCATCAATAACAATATTTTGTAACCATCTGAAATTTTAAAATGGTTATTATTAATACTATTGAGCAAAACTTCTCGAGAATGATACTCTGGATTAATGTCTATTAGATTTTTAAACATAGCGTTTTTGTCTTTTTCGTCAAGTACACTTGATGAAAAATCGGAAAATTTTTCTATCGTTGCATTCTTAAGAGCATTGAATAGAAATCCTCCGCTTGACACGTCAACACCTGCGCCTAAAAATACACAGATTTTTGATTTGTTCCCACTTATCAGTGCAATAGTTTTTTCAATTTCACTTAAATTCACAACAAACCCTCCGATAATTTATAGTTATCTTATGTTTATCTACAACTATTAATATTATAC
>CANRLI010000070.1 GCA_947631475.1 uncultured Bacilli bacterium
TTTGAGATAAAAGATGAAGTTTTAGTAAAATATGTAGGAAAATCAGACAAAGAAATCAATATTCCAGAAGGCATAGTTGAAATTGGTATGGGAGCATTTAGTGGATGTATTCCATTAGAAAAAATCGATATTCCATCAACCGTTATTAAAATTGCAGGATTTGCATTTGAAAATTGTATAAATTTAAAAGAAATTGATATTCCAGAAAGTGTAGTCGAAATTGGTATGGGAGCATTTAGCGGATGTTCCTCATTAGAAAAAATTAATATTCCACCAACTGTTACTAAAATTGCAGAATTTGCATTTAAAAACTGTCAAAATCTAAAAGAAATTAATCTTTCAGAAGGGATAACTAAAATAGAATCAAACACATTTGAAATGTGTATGGCATTAGAAAAAATTAGTATTCCATCAAATATTACTGAAATATCAATGTTTTCATTTGCGTTTTGTAAAAATTTAAAAGAAGTCCAGCTTCAAGAAGGTATAACCGAAATTGGCTTGCGAGCATTTTGTGGATGTTCCTCATTAGAAAAAATCAATATTCCATCAACTGTAACTCAAATATCAGGTACAATATTTGAAGGATGTAAAAATTTAAGAGAAATTATACTTCCATCAACAATTGAAGCAACAATAGGATATGCAGGATATCCAATTTTAAAATTTAAAATTGATAAAACAAATACTAAATCAGCTACAATTAAAAATACCAGATTATGTTTAATAATATTTATTATTTTTATAATTGTTGCAATATTCTTTTTTACATTATTATGTGTAAAATAAGAAGTAGTTACTATAGGAGGTGAAAATATGGACGGATTTACATCATATGAAGGTAATGCTGTTACTTGGATAGTTTATCATAATCATGGTACAACAGTTGTTCATGCTACTAGTGCATCTATAGCATTAGCTAGATTTTCAGCAAAATATCCTAATTATTCTGTTCAAAAGATTGTACGTGCTTAAAATAAGATATTTTTTGCAATATATAAGATGATTATTACATCACTACTGTATTATGTTCATATTAGCATAGTCGGTAGTTTTTTTGTTGGAGCTTAATGATCAAGCATAATAAAATAAAGTAGTTAAGCACTACTTTATTTGGTCTATTCTTTTTTGAATTTTTTCTTTGCCTAGTAATTGTAGAATAATATATAAGTCAGGTGTTTGGGATTTGGATGTCACACCTACTCTAATGATATTTGAAATATCTGCAATACTTCCCTTATATTTAGTTGGATTTTCTTTGTATTCTTTCATATTAGAGCAGTAGCCTAATTGATCTGTCATTTCTTTCATTTTATTAAACCATGTATCTTTGTCATCTTGTTCATTATAGTATTTAGTGAAGTATGTAGTTAATACTGTATTTATTTCTTCCTTACTTAATTTTTCATCAAAATCATAAGTTACGTCGGTAAATAGTTCATCAAACATATACCATATTTCACCTTTTATTTGAGAAAGACAAGCATAATCCTTACGAGGTTTTTTTTGCTCTCTTTCAATATTTAAAATGCTAATTGTGTAGGTTTTATCTTTGTTAATAAGTTGGTTGAAATCAACATCATATGTTTTTGACCAAGTATCTAGCAAATCAAAGACTTCAGTAGCTTTTAGTCTACTTAGATAATTTTTAGAAATATTATCTAGTTTGTCTAGGTCAAATAAGGCTCCTGATGAAGACATTTTTTTAGGTGAAAATTCAAATTCGGTAAAAGGAGCATCAGGGTGATTTTCACGCCATGCTTCATAGTTAGAATTTATAATTGTCATAATACTTTCTATTAAAGCATATTTAGGATAACCTTTTTCTTCATAGTAAGTCATACGAGCTTCGGGATCTAGTCTTTTGGATATTTTTCTTATTTTATCACCATCTTTTTTTATTATTAATGGTGTATGAATGTATTTAGGCATTTTAAAACCAAAGGTTTTAAATAATTCATAGTGAACGGGGATAGAACTAATCCATTCTTGTCCACGTACAACATGGGTTGTACGCATTAAATGATCATCTACTAAATGCGCAAAATGGTAAGTTGGTAATAAGTTACTTGATTTCATAATTGGAATATCGATGTCATTTTCTGGAAATTCCATTTCGCCATTAGCTAAATCATTAAATTTAAATTTACGATTGAAATCCCCTGTACTTTTTAGTCTTATGGTATATTTTTCACCATTTTTGATGCGATTAGCAGCTTCGTCAGGAGTTAAATTACGATATTTAGCATAGCGACCATAAATACCAATTCTTCTTTTATCACGAGATTGTGATTCTCTAATAGAATCCATTTCTTCTTGGGTTAAGAAACAAGGATATGCTTTGCCTTCAGCAATTAAATGTTTAATAAAAGTATGATATATCTCTTTTCTTTCTGATTGAATATATGGTCCATAAAGTCCTTTTTCAGCATTAATATCACGATATTCATATTCATCAGGTATATAATCATATTGTTCTAAGATATGGCGGATAGCTTCAACTGCGCCATCTATTTCACGAGCACTATCGGTATCTTCGTTACGAAGAAAGAAGATACCTTTACTTTGACGAGCTAAAAGATAGTCAATAGTTACTGACATGAAATTACCTATATGCATAAAGCCAGTTGGGGAAGGCGCAAATCTAGTTACTTTGGCATTTTCTTCTAAAGTTCTTGGGGGATACATTTTTTCATAATCTTCAATAGTTTTGGTAATATTGGGAAATATTAAATCAGCTAGTTCTTGGGTAGTCATTTTTATCAATCCTTTCTTTAAATAAAAAGAACAATTCTTCTAAAGGACGAATTGTTCGTGGTACCACCTTAATTTGTGTTATTAACACCTTAATGTTTTAACGCGTCTAGCGGAATAATTTGTATACATTATTCAACTCCAAAGTTTCTTCAATTAATATATATGTTTCTTTACACCAACCAGAAACTCTCTATAATATCATTTTAATTTACTCTTCTTTTTCTTCGTTTGTGGTTTCATTATAGTAAATTTATTTTTATTTGTCAAATGAGTTTTTAGGTTTGTATTTTTTAGTCATTAGAGATTCAGTACGTTTTTGTTCTATCTCTTTTTTGACAGTAATTGATTCTTCATTAGCTAAACGAATTTCGCCATTTACAACTGCTAAGTGTCTAATATTAATTTTAGATATTAATTTATCATAAAAGATAAATTCAACATCTAAAAAGCCGATTAAAGGGCGATATTCATAAGTAATAAATTTATCTTCTGATAAGGATGGAATATAAATTAGTTTATTTTCTCTATTTTTAGCTTTATGACTATGACCTTTAAAGATCATAGTAACTGAATCAGGTATTTTAGTTTTATTATATCTATTTAATTCATGAGTTATAGCAATGGCATCGTCTTTAAGACGTATCAGGGATGTTCCATATCCTAAAGAGATTAAATCATATCTTTTTTCTTCAAAGTAACGGGCAATATCAAAACCGTCATCAGTAAGACATTTGTAATCATGATTACCATAAAGGGTAAAGCTAAGGATGTTGTCGCTACTAGGATATAGATGAAGAACTTTTTGAACTTGAGATCTAACGGTTTTATTACGTAGGGTTTCTTGACGATCTTCATAAACGTTTTCAATAACGTCTCCCCCATTAAAGAGAATATGAATATCATGTTTAATCATATAATTAAAGACTAAGTCACGAAGAATATCGGGTCTTTCAAAGATACTACCAATATGTAAGTCGGCTATAAAGACAGTTCTTAAGATATGGTCTTTAACATTAATGCGAAGAGCATTATGTTCATTAATATTATTGTAGTTTGGTTCTTTTTTTATTTTGGCATAAACTTCCCCTAAAGAATTATATGTTTTAATATAATTGTAGCCTTCATCACGTAATCTTTTTAAAAGTAAACTAAATTGACTAGTAGTTAAAGCTAATTGTTTTTGAATTTCGTTTAAACTTAAACCACTTGCTATGAGTTGAAGGAGAAATTGGCTTTGTTGAGACATCTTAATCACCTACTTTTCAGTATTTTGGCATGTTGAAATAATATGAAATATTTGTTCATATGGATAATGAGGATTCTTGATACTAATAATTGTATCTATATTGGTAGCTTTTGCAAAATCATTATTGAGGATTTCTTGTTTATTAGTTATTGTATTGGTAACTGAAATAAGGTTATCTTGATATTTGGGTTTTAATTTATAAGAAATTATTTGGTTATTAGGATTAGCTAAAGAAGTACAATCTATTTGAATGTTATAAGTTTTAGTATTATCTTCTAATAAAAGGGAATTATTTAAGATATTAAGTTCTTTAAAGGGATTTAAAGAAGCTTCAGAAATATTTTGATAGGTAATATAATTCTTAATAAAAATAGTAAGTAAAACAATAAATAATAAGGATATTAAGATTATAAAAAGATATTTTTCTTTTTTCATTGGATCACCTTATATTCTCTATAAATAATATACTACTAATTTGATATTTATTAAAGTTTATGGACAAATATTTTACAGGCTTTTAAGATTTAAAAAACACATAAACTATGTTTAATTTATGCGTCTTTTCTTAATATTAAGTTATTTT
>CANRLI010000071.1 GCA_947631475.1 uncultured Bacilli bacterium
GGGAGTCGGCTAAGTGGTATGAAAAAAATGAGGCTGATGTCAATAAAAAGCCATACTTCCAGTACATTGATGAAAATTTGACATAATATTAACTAATGATATAATTATAATAAATTAGAAGTATATAAAAACACTAAGTTGAAACATAAAATAATATAGAATTTGTTGATGATATAGGGTAGATAGATTGAAATAATTGAGGAGATCGGATTATGCAAAGACCGTTAACTTGTGTTGAGATTTGTGCAGGAGCTGGTGGTCAAGCTTTAGGACTTGCATTGGCCGGGTTCATTCATGTTGCACTTGTTGAATTTGAATTAGATTATTGTAAGATTTTAAAAATGAATCGACCAGAATGGAATGTAGTATGTGCAGATGTGCGTGATTTTGATGGGAAACCATATCAAGGAGTAGATTTACTAGCTGGCGGGGTTCCTTGCCCACCTTTTTCAGTTGCTGGAAAACAATTAGGAAAAGAAGATGAGCGTGACCTTTTTCCAGAAGCAATTCGCTTAATCAAAGAGATGAAGCCTAGGGCTATTATGTTGGAAAATGTAAAAGGATTTTTAAATACTAATTTTGATGATTACCGCAAGCAAATTCTTAAATCTATTGAGAAACTTGGTTATTATACTCAAATAAAATTACTAAATGCATGTGATTTCGGTGTTCCGCAATTACGTCCGCGAGTAGTAATTGTGGGAATACGAAATGACGAAAATGGATTTTTTTCTTATCCTAAAGGACAGCAAGGTTGTGCACCGACTGTAGGAAAAATCTTATATGATTTAATGGCGGAAAATAAATGGGAGGGTGCGAAAAAGTGGGCACAAGAGGCAAATAAGATTGCTCCAACCTTAGTTGGGGGGTCAAAAAAACATGGCGGTCCTGATCTTGGTCCAGTAAGAGCAAGAAATGCTTGGGCCGAATTAGGAGTAGATGGACGAGGAGTGGCTAATAATGCACCGGAACCAAATTTTGTTGGAATGCCTCGTTTAACTAGCAGAATGTTGGCTAGGATACAGGGATTTCCCGACACATGGACATTTGGGCAAAAAAAAACAACGGCATGTCGCATGATTGGAAATGCATTTCCGCCACCAGTGGCACAAGCGATAGGGGAAAAAATAAAGGAGTGTTTAGAATATGATGGCATTAATAGCCAAAGCGAGATTTCACTTTCACAAGCGATTATTTGAAACTAATACATTAACTTTGACTAAAGCAGGTGTGGCATCAAATGCCGATACCAGTAGCAGGGGCTCAAGGGCCATAGCGAGAGGAATTGTAGATATCTTAGTGAATAATCATTATCATACAGTTAATGTTGTTGATAAAATTTCAGGGCAAACACTCGGTAAACAATTCGAATTGTTGACAATGGAATTTTTACAGGAAATATTTCCTTATTTGCAAAACCTTTGTCCAGGTAAATGGTCAATATTGCAACTTGGTAACAATAATAAGTTAAAAACGAGTGATTTTGAACAATATGAACATTTGGCCTATTTGAATGTTTTAACATCTGAAAACGCACAATTAGCGGCTGCATTAGGAAATGATTATCTTGTTGCTCCAGATGTAGTTATTTATCGTGACTTATATGAGGATGAAGAAATTAACACTGACATATTTATAGTTGATGATAATATTAGTAAGATGGCTGATATTAGAAGATCTAATGGCGGAAAGCCTTTACTTCATGCTAGTATATCAGCAAAATATACAATGCGAAGTGATAGAGCTCAGAATAGTCGAACAGAAGCTTTGAATTTAATTCGTAATAGGAAAGGACACCTTCCGCATATTGTTGTTGTAACAGCGGAGCCAATGCCTAATAGGATAGCATCATTAGCTCTTGGAACGGGTGATATTGATTGTGTATATCATTTTGCACTTTATGAGTTAATGCAGGCAGTAAAAGAGGTTGGATCTGAGGAGGCATATGAAATCTTAGAAACTCTTGTACAAGGAAAACGTCTAAAAGATATATCTGATTTACCGTTGGATTTAGTAGTTTAACTAAAGAAAAATAAGGGATATGGCATAATGATGAAAAGTGTATTTATTATATTAGGAAATGGATTTACAATAGATTTTTTAAATAAATATAATAAATTTTTTAAAAATGAAAAAACAAGTGTTCATATTGATGTGCAAAATTTATTTCGATATGGAGAAGTGATAGGAACACCATGGGATAGTAGACCAGGTTTTTTATCATATAAAATATGTCCAGCTTTATGGACATTAGGTGCACGACCGAATAGTGATGCAAATGATAGCAATGCATTAATCGAAGAAATTATTTCTTGTGCTAATATGTTTTTTGATTTTATAAACGACCCAATCCAAAAAGCAAAACGGCTAAGCATGATAGATTCTAATGATAGAATATATCTAAGAGCATATTGTGAATTAATAGTTTATTTAAGACATTTATTTTCATGGTATGATTCCTTAATAAGTGATAAAGAACTTCAAGAATTTATTACAAAATGTAAAGATTGGGGCTGGCTTTCATTTCTGGAGAATCTTGATTTGAAAAAGTATGAAAAAATTATTTTTGTATCATATAACTATGATGTGTGGTTAGAGAGAATATTGAGTTGTTTGGGGTTGAAGTATAATGTGTTCGGATTTACTGATAACGAAAGTAAAATAGAAGTAATTAAACCACATGGCTCAATTAGTTTTGTGCCTAAAAATTATATTGAAAGGTATGATATTAACTATAATATAGATGTAGATGGGATGAAAATAGACGAATTGATATTGAAGTATGATTCCTTGACTAAATATTCAACAGGTGCAATTATTCCGCCGGCTGGCGAATCTGCAAGATTGCGAGTATCATCATGGGCATACACTTTACGCAAAGAGGCCATTGAGAAAGCCAAAGAATTGTCAAACGATAAAGAAAATAGAGTTATAATGTGTGGAATATCCTATTGGCATGTTGATCGGAAAGAAATTGATGACTTGTTAATAAATTTAAATTCTGATACTGAGTTTACATTTATTAATCCTGATCCACCTAGAGATTTAAATGCTGTTTTAACCAGTATTTTTAAGAATTATATTTTGCAAACAACATCAGATAATATAGGAGGAATTATTAATGGTTAAATTTTTTGAAAGAAATTCGACAAAATTAACAATTTCAGAATTTTATGATAACTATACACAAAAAAAATATAATTTTGACGCAAGTTATCAGAGAAAGAGTGATGTCTGGTCAGAAGATAAAAAATCATTTTTAATTGATTCTATTTTAAAAAATTATCCAGTGCCAGCTATATTTATGCGCCCTGTTGTGGATGAAAATGGGAAAACAAGATATGATATCGTTGATGGGAAACAAAGGCTTCAAGCTATAATTAGTTTTATAGAAGGGGATATACCATTAACAACATATTTTGCAGAAGATAAATTTTTAGACGATGAAAGTAGAGTGTTAGCAGAGAATATTGCTGGGAAAAGTTTTGAAGCTATAAAAGAAATGAAAATTGGAGAGTATCTTAAACAATTTTGGACATATACATTACAAATTGAATATTTATATGAGGATGATTTAGATCTGATTTCTTCAGTGTTTGATCGTCTAAATAGAAACGGAATGCCACTAAAACCACAAGAATTACGAAAAGCTAAATATTCAACTACTTTTTTGTTGAATTTAGTTCAAAAATTATCACAAACACCATTTTTAAAAGATAAATTAGAGCGTTTAAAAATAGAACGTATGGAGGATGAGGAATTTGTATCCGAACTGCTTTTTTTAGTTTTAAACGATCGTATTTTAGATTCGACACCTGCTATATTAGATGAACAATATGAAAAATATAAAGATAAATCAACTTTACTTAATGAAGGAGAAAAAAAGTTTAATGAAATTATAATGTTTATGGAAAGTTTACAATTAGATTATGAGAGTAATAAACGATTATGTTGGACAACACATTTGTATACGGTATTTTCATTATGCTGGTATTGTGTTAATAAAGACATCGGAGTTGAAGTTGTAAGAGATTTTGTTAATAGTTTTTATAAAGAATATTTATCAAAAAATACAGTATATCTTGGTTATTTAAAGGACTATAAAGATGCAGCATCAAGCAGAACACGTTCTGCTAGTCAGAGAAACAAAAGAATGCAAGCCTTATTAAAATATTGTAATGTCTTTTAGGTAAATATTCCTATTTTTTCCAATTTTTTTCTGGGACTATGCTTTCTATCTCAAATTTCTTTTACGATGTAATATTGAATGGAAATCTGGAATTTGAAGATGTTTTGTATGTGCCGATGATGGCATGATTAAGATGTCATAATAAAGATGAGGACGAATATCCATATAGAAGAAAGTTAGACTATGAAACTTGTAGCAATATTGAGGGCTGGAAATAAATAGAAAAATATCCGAAAATTATTGGTACGGAATCTCATAATAATCCATAATCAACTTAAACTGATCCTGTGCAGTTAAGCAGGTATCCCGCAAATACCCCTTTTCCTGATTCCATTCTTTCAAGCCGCGGTAATAGTACAGTTTAGTCTGCTCCGTTATGATGAAGGGAAT
>CANRLI010000072.1 GCA_947631475.1 uncultured Bacilli bacterium
ATCCCATAATACGGGATTTTTCTATTGTAAAGTAATTTTTATTTATAATCGGGAAATTCTATTTTAATTCAATCTAATATTTCCAAGGGAGACAAACCTTTTTCATCAAAAATATATTTACTATGATTAGCAATAGCTTTTTTTATGATTTCATCATATTCAGCATTACTAACAAAATTTCTTATTTCATTATTATCAAATAATAACTTTACTCCTAAAGTTGCATGATCATAACTTGTAATGTCTTCTCTAAATGTTTGCATCTCTTTAGCTTGTGTAAATCTGCCAATATCATGTAATAATGCAATTACCATTGCTATATCAGTATTTAATTCATCTAAATTTAATTTTTCACAAATATATTTTGCATTATTTACAACTTGATAAGTATGCTTAAGCTTATGCATTATTTTCTCATCTTCGGTATCAAAATTATTCTTAATATATTGATGAAAACATTTATTTGCTGACATATACATATTCATTTTAAATACCACCTCAAGTTAATCACAATTTTTTACTATATTAAACTATTTAAAACTTTTTTTAGCTACAACATTTGGACATGTAGCAATTACTCTTTGAGCTAGTCCCCACTCGTTATCATTATTATATCCTGAAACATAAACAAGATTATTTTTAAAATGACAATTTAGTGGTCTACCCATTACCCATTCAAAGGTTATTATTCCGTCATAATCAGGTTGCCCAAATTTTTCAAAATAAATACTAGCAATTTCTTTAGTCCAAGGCATAGGATTATATTTTTCAAATCCCCTTCCAATAGGTGTGCTTGCATTGTATAATGCCGCTAAAACTTCATTTCGATCTTTATTAGAAATATCTATAACATCAGGTTCAATTTCTGTATATCCATAATCGACATCAGGCAAATCATCTTGGGCTAATCCAAGGACCTCAGCATTATATTTTTTTCTAAATTCGTGAGCAAATTCAAAAGACGTACATTGTCTAACATAATGTGGAACAAGTGCAATAAATGGATAAACATTCAAGTCTTCTCTTTCAGCGTCTTGCAAAGCTATTTTGAATGCTAAAACTAAGGTATCTACGTCCACCTTATCTGGAATCATACGAGCAAATTTATGATAGAATTCACTTTCAATATTGTTTTTGTTAAAATTACCTCGTGCTGATGCAAAACTTTTTTTGGCATTTTCAAAATATAACATTATCTATCATCCCCTATCGTAATTTGTATTTAACGGTACTAAACTTTTTACGTAAGACTTACTATTACGTTTTATATCAGAATATTTTGATAAATATTGATTGTATTCTTCTATAGTTTTTCTATTTCCGTTTAATGAGCCACTTTCAATAGAACCATTATGATTAATTAAAATATACCAACCATCACCAGAAATAATTTTAGTATATTCAGAAAACTCTATTGGCATTTCTTCTTTGTTAATTTGGTACCTCAATGAATTAACATTAAGAGCTACATCATCTAAAGTATCTATATCATAATTTTTTTCATTATCAATTATTACAATTTTTTTTCTAGGATCACTATACTGAGCAGCAACAACACCATATCTTGGTTCTTTAGGCATTTCACCAGCCAAAATTTTTTGACTATTTGAATCACGTACATAAACATTTTCTTCAAGTGGTCTTGGAACGTCAATTTCTACTTCTTCTAAATCTTCAAATGTATAATCAGTCTTACCAACAGTAACCGCTTTAACTTTTTGCATGTCATCTTCTGTTTGTGATGATATATATAACATTTCTTGAGCCGCTGTTTTATATACGTCTACTAACCTAATGTTATCTTCATACATTCCATGATATGGACAACCAGCCTCAACGCTATCAAAACAAATAATATCACCATTACGCCAAACCCAACTTTGTGTTAAAAATTGGCCTTTGTAATAAACAACAAACGTTCTGCCATTTTTTGATTGCATTGAATGTTTAAGTGATGAGTAAGAGATTCCTCTAACCACAAAACAACAATGTGACAAATAACCAACTGCGACAGCCAAAGAATTTTTTAAATTTAAGATTTCATAGGTAAAATCCCCCATTTTCCCTTCAACTTTTGGAATAGATGAATATTCCCTATTTCGAGCATCCTTACATAATTCAATTGCTTCAGACAATAAACCAGAATCAATTGTATTCATTTCTTTTAAAGCATGTGTAAATTCAATTTCATCAGGTTTTAAGGTAATAGGTAAATCTATATTTTCAAAATGTTTAACAATTCTTTTAATGGTTAATATTCCTTCACAAGCCTTTTTTGTTTCAATAAAAGAATTACAAAATTCGGTAAAATATTTTTCAAATTCACATATTTCTCCTCTTATCATTTTGTTAATCACAGAATTAGGTTCTTTCATCATTCCGTTTCCAAAAAGATAATTAATTAATTCTTCATTTATATTGGGTGTTCCATTTTCGGCAATAGAAATACTTTGATATTTTAAACCATCAAATAAATTTTCCATTCTATTCTCTTGCATATCAGAATTTAATAAATATTTGCCTTTATCTTTACCAAAATAGCACAATAGTTGTAAGCCCATTCTTTCTACAAACGAAATATCATCAATATTCTCATTATTTTTATTAATTTCATTTCTCCATCTTATAAGCGGTTTAATATTTAACTTAACCAGCTGTTCATCGGTTAAAAAATCAGTTATATAATCTACTTCATTAATCATTTGTCCACACTTAGATAAATATATTAACCCTTTATAAGTTTTAACCATATAAACTTTATCAAATGATATAGTTCCTTTTGCTAATCTATAAAATATTCCGTTTAAAGAAATATTTTCTAGATATGTACCATCTTTTTCACATCGGCTCAATAAGTCAGCTGAAAATTTATTTCTTAATTCAAGGAATAACGAATTTTTATCATTAATATCTCGTGCTCTTATTAATTTACCACAAGCGACTATCGATTCAATATAATCATCATGAATTAACTTGGCTTTGCCATCCTTACCGATATTTTTTACTAAACGTTCTAAATCTTCAATTGAATAATCTCTACTATTACATTTTTCTACAAATCTATTAATAATTTCGATTTCAGTTTCATCATTGATATAAGATGCTATATCAATATCAGAATAAGCAATATCCATAAATTCTAATATTACATTAACAGTAAATTTATTAATGTCATATTGCGTTTTTCTATCAAATAAAGAAAGGGTTTGGACAATTCCTAATTGATGAAATTTATCTTTAAATAAAACAAACAAATCACTGTCAGATAATATTTTAAATTGTTGATCTTTCTCACCTAAATGGTATTTAGTTAGATATTTATATCTTGTAAATAATAATTCAAATTTAGAAATAGAACTCTCCTTAACTTTATCACTAAATAATTCAAAAAATTTATTTAAAGTATTATGATTACTAGATTTTAAAAGGATAAATTCTATCAAATCATCAGCTGATAATTTCATTAATCTTTCTTGTTCACTAGATAACTTATCAAACACTGCGGATTCTTCTAAATCTTCTAGTTCTAATAAAATATCATCTTCTACTAGATTAGGAAAATATTCTCTTAATTTTTTTCGTGCATTTTCACATACTGCAAAAGAAAAAATCGAAAACATTTTATCAGTTGCATCTAATTTATCTCTATATTTTTCAATAGCTGTTAATTGCATATTTTCAGGTAAATTAACTATACATATTTCTATTAAAAATGATGAAAATTCTTTGTAATAGTTATTAAGCAAAACCATTATACTTTGTGCATCCATCGTTCCAATGCATTCCATCCATATAACAGTTGGATAATCTTTTATAATTTCAAAAGCAGCCCTACTCCATGAAGATTTATTTTTACACATAAAAGCCAAAAGCATTAACGCTTTTTGAAAAGCCTCATTTTTAATTTGTCCTTGAACATTACTCTTATTTGCCAATACATCTAAAACTTTTTGTTGTTCAGCAAAATTTTTAAACCCTACATTTTTTTGATAATCCTCTACTAACTTTATTGCTTTACTTATTGGTAATAAAAAGATACTATTCAGTAATTTAAAGTATTTCATAAAGCCCCCTAATAAATGAAAGTATATTATCATACTTTTCTTAAAAATACAATTATTCCTACATTAAAATAATTATCGTTTGAAGTTTTTTAAGTTAATTAAAAAACAAGATTTTTAATAAATTAATTAAAAGTCTTGTGAATTTTTAAAATATAAATTAAATACTATAGTTTATTTTCTATGTAACTTTTTTTTAAAGTTGGAAATTCTTCTAAAGA
>CANRLI010000073.1 GCA_947631475.1 uncultured Bacilli bacterium
TTTCTATCAATAAAACTTATTTGACCTTCTTGAACATATATATTGCCATTTTTATAATACTTTATTTTAACTAATTCCTGTGTTCTATAATAATAAAATATTTTTTCTTGAATTTCATACCTTTGCTCATCACAAAGGACAGGCATCTTAACCTTATTTTTTTTACTTAAAACATCATTAATCATTACTGTGCCATCAATCACTGCATTAAAAGGTTGCCATTTTACCATTCCTCGATCCATCATGCACTATGTCCTCCAATCTTTTTATTTCTTTCCTTTATTGTTGAATCTTCAAGCAAAGAAGAGGCTTTTAGCAAACTATTTTTACCAAACTTACCCGTTATCTCATCAATAATCTTATCTTTCTTTTCTCTGTCTTGCATTTCTTCAAAATCTTCAAATAAATTCAATTGCATACTATCTTTATCTGTTAGTCGTCCCACACTAACACCAACTTTTCTAATAGGCATATTTGTATAATAACGATCAAACAATAACAAACATACTTTTAAGATATCCTTATTACTATCAGTAGGATTATCTAACTTCATCACATGATAAAATCCGCCCCCAATACTTTTAGAATATCCAATAGCTAAACCAATAACTAAACCTTGTTTATTATTGTCCCTTAATCTTTTACATACAACATCAACCATTTCACTAATAATAATTTTAACATTGTTCCCATTATAATCCTTAAATAATACTTGACTATTAGAATACGATTTATCAAGAGGTTTAGCCTTAGCTAAATCACTTATTCTAGATAAATCAATTCCATTAGCATGTTCCCATAACTCTAATCCCATAACCCCAAACTTATCTTTTAACTTTAATTTATCATACCTTGCTAAATCCCCAACACTTTCAATACCTAAAGCATTTAACCTTTTTTCCATTCTTGGTCCAATACCCCACATTTTACAAAGTGGTTTAACTTTCCATAATTTATTTTTTACATCATCATATGACCATTTAGCTATCCCATCCTTATATAACTTAGCTTCTAAATCCATCGCTACTTTCGCTAACAATATATTAGGACCAATCCCTGCATTAGCAGTTAAACCAGTTCTTTTCGTTATTTCTTCTAATATTTCTTGAGCTAGTTCATAATCAGTTTTCTTATACAACTTCAAATAATCAGTAACATCTAAAAAACACTCATCAATAGAATAAACATGTAAATCTTCCTTAGCAACATAATCTAAATAAACAGCAATAACTTCTTCACTTTTCTTAATATAAAGACTCATTCTGGGTGGAACAATTATATACTTAATATTCTTGGGTATTTCATAAAGCCTTCCTCTTGATTTAACCCCTTGCTTTTTTAAATAGGGTGTTACAGCCAAAGTAATAGCACCATTTCCTTGCTTTTCATTAGCTACTACCAAAGGTACTTCAAAAGGATTTAAATTTCTTGCCACACATTCACATGAGGCAAAAAAACTCTTCAAATCAATACTTAAAATATGCCTTTCTTTCTCCATTTCATTATTCACAATCAACGCCTCAAATCAAACAATTGTTCTAAAATAATTATATAAAAATAATCTAAATAATGCAATGTAAATAATTACCAAAGTATAAAAAAATATGCTATCATTATACAAGAAGGTGCCTTAATGAATATAACAATCTGGAATAAAATAACATATCAAGAATATCTTAATTACTTAAAAAATCTTAATAACCCTAAATACCAAGAATTTCAAAAGAGTATATGTTTTACTAAATATGAAATTCTTGGTATTAAAATACCTTTACTTAGACAAATAGCTAAATCCATAGCCAAGACTAATATAATAGATTTTTTAAATTTATGTGAATCTAATTATTATGAAGAAGTATTAATAGAAGGTTTAGTAATAGCTTTATTAAAAGATGAAGAAATTTTTGACCAATACTTTATAAAATACCTAGAGAAAATAGATAATTGGGCTATTTGTGATACTTTTTGTAATAGTATAAAAATAGTATCTAAAAATCCTTCTAAGTACTTTAAAATAGCTACTAAATTAACTAAAAGTAAACAAGAATTTACTTGTCGTGTCGGTTTAATTATGATTTTAAATTTCTTTATCAAGAAAGAATATTTAAAATCTATTTATAATATTTTAGATTCTATAGTTAGTAATAAATATTATATTAATATGGCTCAAGCATGGTTAATCTGTGAATTATATATTAATTATGAACAAGAGACTGTAAATTATTTACAAAGTAATAGATTAAATGATTTTACCCAAAATAAGGCTATTAGTAAGATTAGAGATTCTTATCGTGTATCTCAAGCTCAAAAAGATTATTTGAATACTTTAAAAAGAGTTTAATATTTGGTATTATATAAAAGGTGGTAAGAATGAAAAAAAGAATCGTTAGTTTATTAATATTAATTTGTTTAAGTTTTACTGTTTTATGTAGTTGTAATAATAAAGAAAAAGATAATGTATCAGAAAGTGAGGACAAGGTTGTGACAGAAGAAATTTTACAGGGAGTTGTTGATGGTTATAAGTTTACTGAAGTTGAAGAAGAAACTAATCGAGTTAAGATTCAAATGGAAAACGGTGATATTATTTTAATTGTTTTGTCTAACAATAAAACACCTATAACCATTGCTAATTTTAAAAAATTAGTAAGTGAACATTTTTATGATGGTTTAACTTTTCATCGTGTTGTTAAAGATTTTATGATTCAAACAGGTGATCCAACTGCTACTGGGACTGGTGGTTCAGAAGAAGAAATTAAAGGAGAATTTTCTAAGAATGGTGTTGATAATGATTTATCACATACAAGGGGCGTAGTTTCTATGGCTCGCCGTGGGGGAAATCCTGATACAGCAGAAACTATGAATAGTGCTTCTAGTCAATTTTTCATTGTTCAAGCTGATTCAACTTATTTAGATGGTAATTATGCTGCTTTTGGTAAGGTCTTTGCTGGAATGGATGTTGTTGATAAAATTGCTAATACTGAAGTAGGAGCAGATGGGGAAACTCCTCTTAAAAAACCAGTTATTAAATCAATTAGA
The DNA here is from genome assembly GCA_947631475.1 of uncultured Bacilli bacterium. GTDB lineage: Bacteria > Bacillota_I > Bacilli_A > RF39 > UBA660 > Coprovivens. The sequence continues at coordinate 3,037 of CANRLI010000073.1, forward strand.
TTTGTGGAAGTTGAAAAGGTTTCATAAAAACCTTTTTTTTATTTAAAAAAGATGTTAAAATAGATTAAGAATGATAGGTGAGTATGATGGTAGTAGAAAATGATGAAAAGAAAAAGACTAATTCAACTAAGAAAAAAACACAGAATAGAAATGGTAAAAGGTATCCAAATAATAATAGGGGACGTAATGGCAATCGAAGAAATTATAAATCTTCTTCAAAAGCTAAAAAGCCAACTTCTAAGCCTTCAGTAAAAAAAGAGGCAACAGTTAAACCAGTTGAAATAAAAGAACCTGAAACTAAAGAAGAACAATTAGAGAAAACCATTATTTTTGATGGTACACAGAATAAAAATTTAAATGAAGTTATTGATAAAATAGAGGAAGAAAATGTTATTTTAGATGATAAGATTATTAAACGCAGTAATGTAAAAAGAACTATAATTATTATTTTATTTATTGCAATAATTGCTACTATAATTGCAACAGTAGTTTACGTTGTTGATTTTGAAAATAATCATGTTTTAGCTAAAAGTGTTACTGAATCTACAACTACTTTAAATAGTAATATTTATCAAAAAGTAGAGAATATTATTAAAAATGAAGGCCGTCTCACTGCTAATATAGCTGAAGCTTCTAAGCAAACTGATGAAATAAATTATTCAAATATCAAAACCGTTTCTTTAAAAGATTTAGAACAAAAAATAATGAATAAAGACGATATAATTGTTTTAATAGCCAGCATTAATTGTTATCATTGTTTAAACTTTGAACCAGTTATAAATGATGTTTTTAATGAAAACAATAAAATAATATATCGTTTAAATATAGCTTCTTTAACTAAAGATGAAATTAATCGTTTTAGAACTTATTATGCTTTTACAGCAACTCCAACAATATTCCATGTTAAAGATGGTTATGTTAAAGATGAAGTAGTTGGTACTTTAACTAACGAAGAATTAAATACTTGGTTAAATAATAATATTTAAAAAATATTAAGCAACTAAAATGTATAGTTGCTTTTATTTTGTCAAAAATATAAATAAGTAATCTTAAAAAACGACCATAAAGATTGTTACTTTATG
>CANRLI010000074.1 GCA_947631475.1 uncultured Bacilli bacterium
TTCATTTGTTGCATTATTTGTCTGACCTGCTTTTGACTTGGTTTTCGACCCATACCACTCATCATTGCTTCAATCATTTTTTCATTAATTGGTGGATTCTCTTCAATTTGTTTTTTAAAAATATGACGTGTTACAAAAAAACCGATTAAAAATCCTACAACTAGACCAATTACAATATATAAAATATCTAGCCACATATTAACACTCTCCTTCGTATGATTATTTTACTAAATATTTAAACTTTTAACAAGTATCTATAATTACATTTTAAAGTTTAAATCAGCTAACCAAAAATAATCTTTATTTTTAAAATCACAAACAAATATATTATCCTTTTTTGATAAAACTTTTAAAAAAGTGGGAATTTGCTTAGTTGACTTTATATACAAATAAGTATTATTAATAATTAATTTGGTTTTTTCCTGCGTAAAATAATCATATATCATATGCGTATAATTAATTTTTGAGTAATTATATTTATTTTTATAATACTGATATAAGTTCTTATCTAAAATATCTTTATTAAAAGTATCTCTAATCTGTTCAAAAAAATTATAAGCCGTCTTTAATTCTTCTGGTTTTAAATAATATATATCTTCTAAAGCTTTATATAAATTATAAGGAGCAGTCTTAGTTAGATTAGTATAAGGAGCTTTTATCTTAAATAAATAAAATGTACGCATTTAAAATCACCATTAATATTTTAATAATTAATGGTGAAATATTTTGTCGTTATTTATTGTTTTTTATATTTTCTAAAACTTTTTTATATAAAGAGTCATAATCAAAATTCATTTTTACTAAAACGTCATCTTTAGTTCCACTATATCCAAATTCATCGATACCTATAGCACAATTAGAAGAAGCTATGCGATACCAAGGTAATGTTGCACTAGCTTCTAATGTAATAACTTTTACATTGGCAGGAATAATTTCTTCTTGATATTCTTTAGATTCTTTTAAAAATAAATCAAGTGATGGCATAGATACTAAACGAGTATCAATTCCCTTACTTCTTAATTCTTCTGATATTAGATAAGTTGTTGTTAAATCAATACCTGTACTAACTAAGACAGCATCCAATTTTTGAACTTCTTTTCTAACAATATATCCCCCTCTTTTGGTTTTTTCACCACTGGTACCATCTAGAATATGTGCTTCATCTTTAGCTAATACTAAAGCAACTGGTTTTTTATTATTTAAAATAAAATCCCAACAACCAATAACTTCATTAATATCTGCCGGTCTAAAAACTGTTAAATTAGGAATCGTTCGAAGCATCGCTAATTGTTCAACTGGTTCATGACTAGGTCCATCTTGTCCAACATTAATTGAATCATGAGTAAAAATATAAGTAACTGGCAAATTCATTAAAGCACTCATACGAATAGCTGGTTTTAAATAATCGGCAAAAACCAAAAATGTTGAACCAAACGTTCTAAAGCCAGATAAAGTAATACCATTTAAAATTGCGCCCATGGCATGTTCTCTAACTCCAAAATTAATATTACGTCCTTTGCGTTCTTTCCTACTAAAATCAATTTCCTTTAATAATTGGGTATGACAAGAAGTTGCTAAATCAGCACTACCTCCCATAAAAAACTTTGTTCTTTCACTTATAATATTAAGCATCTTTGAATTAGATTCTCTTAATTCTTCACTATAATTGTTTTGAATTTTAAAATTACTACTATTAAAAGGAATATTAACTTCACCAGTCTCAATAAATTCCAATATTTTTTTTAAATTATCAGAAGGATTATTATTTTTTAAAGCTTCAAAGTATTTTTGCCAACCTTTATAAGCTTCTTTATAACGGGCATTTATCGTATTTCTTACATACTTAACCGCATTTTGGGTAATTTCCATAGTATTTGTTGGTATATTATATTTTTTTCTTAAATTAATCATGTCTTCCTTACTTAAAGGTTTACCATGTACTAAATTACTCCCCTCATGGTAAGAACCACGACCTAATACCGTTTTTATCTCAATTAAAGTTGGTTTTTTATTCATTTTCGCTCTGATAATAGCTTTATCAATTTCTCTTGTGTCGTTTCCTTCACTTACATAATCGACTTCCCAACCTAAAGTAATAAATTTTTGAATAATATTTTCATTACTTGCTTTTTTTAAAGCTCCATCCAAAGTTACATCGTTTGAATCATATAAAACAATGAGATTATCCAAAGCTAAATTGCCAGCAATAGAAGCTGCTTCATTGGCAATACCTTCCATCAAATCGCCATCGCTAACTAAACAATAAATGTAATAATTAATTAATTTTTGTTTAGGAACTTCTTCTTCAATAATCGCTGCTAAATACTTTTCTGCCATCGCCATGCCAACAGCTGTTGCGAGCCCCTGTCCAAGCGGACCTGTCGAAGTTTCAACACCTGGCGTAACACCATATTCAGGATGTCCTGGTGTTTTAGAACCAATGTGTCTAAAATCAACCAAATCATCAATACTTATATCGTATCCAGCCATAAACAACATGGCATATAATAATGCTGAACCATGACCTGCACTCATAACAAAACGATCTCGATTAGGCCACTTTGGATCACTTGGATTAATCATCATATTATTTACATAAGTTGAATAAACAATTGGTGCTGCGCCTAAACAAATACCCGGGTGCCCACTTTTGGCATAAGATATCATATCGACACTTAAGATTCTCAAACTATTTAATGAATGAACTAAATCAGGGTTCATAACACCACTCTCCTACTATATAATTATACCAAGTTTTTTTTAATAGTAAACATAAAAAGGATTAAGTCTCGCTCTTAATCCTTTAAGTGATCAATCACAATATCATATAACTTTTCCATCGCTTTATCATTGCGATTATTAGCCATATTTTTCTGCATTTTTTCAATTATTTTTGGATTATCAGATATCGCTTTCATATATCTATTAAACATAAAAGCCGTTCTAATTCTTTTGCCATAACCATGTTTTTCAAAGTATTTATAATTAGCAACTTCTTGACCACCACTACAATTAATCATAATTACAGGTTTGTTAAAATACAAACTTTCTGTCGTCTGCGCTCCCCCTGGCTTAGAGACAACAAAATCACATATTTGTAATAATTCTGGCACATTATTAACAAATCCCAAAGTTTTAATATTTTTAACATCAAAATCGTGAATCCATTTATCAACTTTATCTTTAGCAGTTTGATTTTTCCCAGCTATATATATAATATCAATATCCAAATTACTCTTAATTAATTTTCTAATATATGGCAAAGAATGAGTTCCCCCATTGCCACCTCCACCAAAGAAAAGACAAATAGGTCGAGAACCATCAAAACCATATTTTTCAGTCGCTTTTATAATATCAAAATCAACACTTGTAACTGGATTTATAGGAATACCTATCGGTTTAATAATATTTCTTTTAACCCCTTTTTTAACTAAATAATTTACTTCATCTTTGTCGCCAACAATTATCGCTTGTTCTCTTTTATATCCTTTAAGCCATAAAGCATGAGCTTCATAATCAGTAACAACCGTAATTAATTTTGAATTAATTATACCTTTTCGATTATAATAATCAATTAAACTACTGCCAAAAAAATGGGTTGAAATTGTCATATCAGGGTTAAAATCAGTAATAACTTTTCGCATTCTTTTATTCTTAAAAAGACCCATACTTGTATGTCGTGCAATTTCCGAACTTATTTTATTATCAAACAACTCATATATTAAAGACCACCCCAATGGAAATTTAAGCAAGAAAAAATCCGTAACCTTTTGACTAATCCTTCCTAAAATAGGTGTAGAATAAGTTAATAAATCAATAGCTAATATTTCTAGTTCAGGATCACGAGCTTTAAAGTAACTTTCAATATACTGCGCAATGGCACGATGACCATTGCCATACATTGCATAAGTTAGTAAAATTCGTTTCTTCATATTTATACCTCTTAACCAGATTATACACTATAAACTTTTATTTTTAAATAAAAAAA
>CANRLI010000075.1 GCA_947631475.1 uncultured Bacilli bacterium
AAATAGACTATGACAAATTAAATAAAAATGATAAAATAATTTAAAGAAGATGGTAAAATGAAAAGAAAATATAAAAATATTACTATACCTTATCTTTACTACAATGAAAAAGAAAATTATTCATGTTATATATTAAAAGATAAAGAATATCGTGATCTAAATAAACTATTTAAAGAATTTATTGGTTTTTACCTTACATATAATTATGAAATAGAGGGTAAGAAATATGAAGTTCATAATTTAAGTGAAGTTTTAGAAGCTTTACTTAAAGCTGGAGAAAACTTTAAAATAGATAAAAAATATCGATCATTATATAGTGATGAAGAGTGGGATTATATACATAAATTACAAAAAGCGCTAATTAATAACGAACTAAAAATAACAGTTAATAAAGACAAAACATTTAACTTAAAAGATTATCCAAATCGTCACTTATATAATTATGCTAAAGAAATCTATCATAAATATGCAAATGTTATGATACCTAAAAAGATATATTCTAAAAAATATAAAAGTCATTATTATGTTGTTGGGGGAGAATACTATGAATCTATTTATCAAGCCTTAGATTTTGTATATGATAACAATCTATATTATGAATTTGGGGGTTCTAATAAAGAAAGTAATCGTAACCATTTACATACACATTCCTTTGAGAGCTTAATAAATATGATATTTACCAATAATGATAGCTTTAAAATTCATGTTTTTCAAAGACAATATTATAGTGAACAAGAATTAGTTTTTTTAACTAAATTATCAGATAAATTAAAAGATATGAACTTTCATAGTGTTAAATATATTCCCGATAAAGAAGATGCTGAAGAATATAATTATTTAACAGATAATAAAAAACATATTCAACTATTACTACATAATATGAGATGGCATAAATTTAATAAAGAATATGAAGAAGCTGTTTTAAAAAGTCATAAAATATAAAATAAAAATGGAAATTCAAATACCTTATGAATTCCCATTTTTTTTATTTAATAATATCTTTAATACATTCTTTTAATTGTTTAGCATCTTTACCAAAGATTATTTTTAATTGATTATCAATTTCAACAATACCTTTAGCACCTAATTTTTGAATACCTTCTTTATCTACGATAGAAACATCCTTTAAAATTACTTTAAAACGAGACATATTACATTCAGCATTAATAATATTGTCTTTACCACCTAAATATTTAATCAACTTATTAACTTCTGAAGAAAAATCCTTATGATTTAACTTTAAAACTATTAAAGAAATAATTACTAAAATTGCTAAAATTATAATATATTGTATCCATTCCATATCATATCACCTGTTAGTTAATTATACTATAACTTTTTAAAAAATAAAAGTATTTACAAAATAGCACTATTTTTTAAAAGAAACATAAATTAATAGTGAGATATATATGAAAGGGTGAGATATATGTGTAATAATAACAATAATAATGATAGTAGTTGTATAGCTGAAATATTAAGTGTTATTCTTGTTTTACAACAAAATGCTTGTGTAGACAGTTGTTTAGATTCTTGTGATAGACCAATGCTTGGTGGCGGACCTTCTTGTTTAGTATGTAATACAAGACCAGTTATGCTATATACTTGTTGTGGTAATGGAACACCATGGAGTATGCCTGTAACTAAAGATTCAACAGCATCTTGTGATGGATCTGCACCATCAGCAACTTGTTCTACGGTATTTAGAGTAGAAAAGATTGAAGGAAATTGTTGTACTTTTAGAGTATTACAAGATAATCCAGATCCAACAAGTTTATATCCATATGTTACAACTAATTCAGTATTTACAATGAATTTAAATTGTATATGCTGTATAAGATGTTTAACAGATACTTATGTAGAATGTGTTTAAAAATAAGCTTAAGTAAGCTTATTTTTAAATGAAAAAAATACTAGAAAACTAGTATTATTGGGATTGATATAAACGATATAAACTTATTGAGGGATGATTATTTAAACGAGCATTTATACCAGTTGTACCTAGACCACTGGAAATATAAAACTCAGTATTATTTAAATGATAATAATCTTGATAATACTTTTGACTTTGGTCAGGTAAAAATAAAGGCTTTAATAATGGTAGATTGATTAAACCGCCTAAAGAATGACCAGCTAAAACTAAATTAGGACTATAAGTTAGAAAGTTATCAATTGCATCAGGTTCATGAGTTAAGACAATACGAAATAAACTATTAGGGTCCATATCATCAATTGGCTCAGATAAGATATTATAATTTGGGTTAGTATTTAAAGTATTAAAGCCACCTATTAAAATAGGAGTAGGGCCTTCATAAAATAACAATTGTACTTCATTATCCAAGACAGTAAAACCTAAAGATGACATCATATCTTTATACTTATCATAATTATGATCTTCATTACCATATATAGCATATTTATATGCTTTAGTATTTAAACTACTAAGACATTCTGTTATTTCAGTTTCAATACTTTCCGTTATAGTTATATTATTATCGATTAAATTACCAGTAAACATTATAATATCAGGATTTAAATTATTAATCTTTTTAACAACCTTATTTAATTGTTCTTTATTAATCGAAGTTCCATAATGAATATCTGAAAATTGCACTATTTTTAAACCATGAAAAGAAGAGGGAAGAGTAGGAGATTCAACTTTATATTCTTTAACATCGATAAAATATTTACCTAAAGTACAAGAATAAACAATAACTAAAATAATAATAAGCAATAAAGAGATTAATAATCTTTTAACAAGTGATTTTGGCTTATTTTCTTTTTGTATACTATCATTATTTTTCTTACTATCTTGTTCTTCTAGTGTATTTTCTTCTTTGCGGTCGTCTTCTCTTATATACCTGGTCATTCTTGTTGTATTAGATTCATCACTCATAAAATACCCCCTATAAGAATTAACTCTATAATAGATAAAGCATTATGCATAGCATGAATAAAAATAGTACCATATATATTATTAGTCTTTGAATAAGCATAACCAAAAGCAATACCTACAGAACTATAAGGAATCAGATAAACTAACATAATTAAATCATTAACACTAGAAATAGAAGAAGTAACATGAATTAAACCAAACATTAAACCAGAAACTATAGCATATAAATGTTTATTAGTAGTTGCTTTCTTTAGACCTCTTCGAAAAACTAATTCTTCTACAAAAGGTGCTAAAATGACGGCACATAAAATTTCGATTATAGGAGTTTGCTTTAACATTTCAATATTAGCTGCTTGATTAGTGTTTTCTTCAAAATGTAAAAGAGTTATAAGAAAAGAAGCAACAATCATAACAAAAAAGCCTTTAAACCAATAATTTAACGTAGTCTTTAAAATACTCTTATAATTACTTTTAAAATCTTTAAAGTCATTAATAAGAGTTTTTAAATATATTAAGACAAAAACAATAAACATTACTATAAAGATTATAAAATTAGCAATATTATAACTAATTAAACCTTTTTGCATTAATAAAACACAAGGAATAGATAAAGCAAATTGTAATAAAAAATACAGACATATGGTACATATGCCTTTAATTAATTCTTTTAAATTGATATTTAACTTTGTCATACCAGTCACCCATTTTTACTTTATATAGCCTAAGGCTTTTAATCGAGATTCAATTTTATCTATTGATGATTCACCAACAATACGATTAGCCGTATTTTTTTCTTCACCATTTTGAATAAAAACAGTTGTTGGAGTTCCACTATAATTAGCAATAGTTAATAACTTATTATGTTCTTCTTTACTAATAGTATCTGTTTGAATTTCATAAGCTGTAATATCATACTTAGCTAAAACTTTTTTTAACATAGGTTTATAAGCTAGACAATGAGGACAATTTGTTTGTGTAATAACTAATATAAAAGTTTCTTTATTATTAACTTT
>CANRLI010000076.1 GCA_947631475.1 uncultured Bacilli bacterium
CTTAAAAAAACTACCATTTTTTCTTACATTTCACATTTTTTTTACTATTCTGAAATTTAACTTTTCATTTGAGTAAATATAAGATTTGGTATTAAAATTTAAATAAGATGAATTGCAATAAAAAAAGTGTATTTCTACACTTTAAATTACCATGATTGCTTATTTCTCATATCTTTAACTAATTTTTTAACTACTTTAGCATTGGTTACATTATTTCCCTTTGCAACATTAGCATAGTATGTTTCAGCATTGGTTGCATTATTTGCCTTTGCGGCATTAGCATAGTATTTTTCAGCAAGAAAAATTTTTTCATCAAGATCTAGAGAAAAATCCCAGTCTGATCCATGAGGAAATGTATGTTGTTCTATGTATTTCTTTACTTCTTCAGCCTGAGCTATTTCTAAAGAGTTACCAGAATATTCACCATGATTTATAAGTTCCTTATATTTAATAAAATATGGTTTTGTAGGAACAATATAAGAGGTGTTGTTACGTGGATTTATAAATTCTCTTTCTCGAAATACAGGAATTAACTTTTTAGTAATAATTTCTCTAAAATATCTTGGATCATGTGTAGGTTGTACCATTATAGTTCCTACTGACATTATTGGAATATTAAAAATATTTACTTGTTTACTGCAATCTTCATAAACACTAGTATCTTGAGTGACTGATAACAATTCACACTTAAAAACAGCTGAGCGTGAAAGTGGACTTCTTCCGAACATAAAATCACTTTTCCTTTTCATGGCAAATATCATTGCAACTCCTTGTATCTTTGTCAAATTTTCCTCATGATTACTATTAAGCCAAGTTATTTTCTATATAGGGAGTATGACATGGAAAAAGAACTTCATTAAAAGTTCTTTTAGATGTCTTTTTTTATTAAATGACTCCTTTTGGTTGCCATTTTTTAGATAGAGTTATATTTTCACAACCAATTTCGGTTAATAAATCTTCACACTCTTTATTTGGATTATATTCTTGAATTGAAGATTGGTTATCAGCAGTGTGTTCAGCACTATTGTTTTCGCTTTTTTGATTAGTAATAAATTCATTATTTAAAAATTGGAAATAAGCAATTTGCTCAGCACTGTATTTTTCAGATGTTACATCATGTCCTTTTTCATCATAACAAGCTATAGTAACTCCTCTTTTCATTAACTCTATGCAAAGATTTGTATCTTTCTTTTTCATAGCAACTTCTAACAATTCGCTTCTATTAATAGATGCTGCATCAATTATAGGATAACTATCAATTAAAATCATAATTAGATGATAGTCTAAATGGCCAATGTATCTTGCTATTTCTTTTAGTAATCTATCTTGTGCACATTGTAATATAGTTTTACTTTCAAACTGTGTTCCATCAGAAGTATATTGTACATTGTTAAGTTCAGCTTTACTTAGCTTAGGTATTTCGTCTACAGAAGTAACAAAATTTCTTTTTAAGTGTTCACTTATTAAAGCAAGTAGCTTATTACTTTGTTCTGTATCATGTTTAATTTTTTTAGCCGCCTCAATTTCGGGAAATTGGTGATAGGTTTTAATATTGTTTGTAAAATTACTATATAAATTCCACAAATACTCCCATGGGTTTACGTATTCATCCGCAAATTGGATTGATTCAGTTATATATTCATCATTTATTTTGAAACCTTTTTCTGCCAAAGCCTTTAATATTTCATTATAAATTATTTGAGAGTAACCAGGTTTTATTCCTGAAGCAACATTTTTTCTTAGGCTCTTGCTTTGAATAATTTCAGGATTTGATAAATCAATTATCTCTTTAACTAATGATTTTATTTCTTTTTCATATTCTTCAGGAGAAGCATTAAATTGTTTGGTTTCATAATCAAAAATTTTAGGTCCAAATGTTGACCAATCATCGTATTTTGGTAATTTAAGCATTATACTGCTTAAAGCACTAGCGCCATTACGATGGTTTTTATAGTTTATATCAGCTCCTAAAGAGATTAATTTATGTAAGATTTCAGTATTTATTTCTTCATTCTCTATATAGTACATCACAATATTTTGACCATTATAAATGCTATTTATATTGTATCCCAAACTTAATACTTCTTCTAGATTATCAATACTTACACCAAAAATGGCCGGAATATCTTTTAAATCTTCTTTAGATAATGAATTACTAAAATCTTTTATAACTGATTTATATTTATTAAATTTAAAAGAATTTTGGCTAAATTCATTAAAGATTTTCTTTAACATTAATTTGATATTTCTATTATTATTTTCTTTATCAAGTTTTTCTGAGTATTCTTCACATTGTCTAAACCAAGGATTTGCGCCCTCTTGTTGCTCATTATAATGTCTTACTTCTGTTGAAAAAGAGTTATTTATTGTAACAATACCTGGTTCATGAATAGATCTAATTATTTCAACAAAATCTAATTTACTGTCTTTTTGTAGGGCTTCTTCAAAAAAGTATCTAGGAGCATCATAGTCATCAGAATTTATAGCAAAACAGATTAAATCAGTATAATTTATTTGAGCATCGCTAAATTTGGCGCCGTTTTTATATAAATACATTACAATATCCAATCTATCGCGAAATTGTTTTTCAATACTATCTTTTTTGTTAGTTAAATCATTTTTAATTAAATTTTGACTATTAATCGTGGCAGCTCCTAATTTAATTGCATATTCAAGTGGTGTATTTGCCCAAACTATGTAATCGTGATTATCATCAATATCTGTATATTGATGTATTCTATTTTCACTTTCATCTTCTCCTAAGTTAGCAATAAATTCTTGCATTCTTTGACTTTTATCGACATAGTTTAAATTTGCGCCATGTTGATGTAAAAATTCTACCATAGCTAGGTCATTATTATCTATAGCAATTTTTAGAGGAGTTTTAAATAATCCATCTTGATTTCTTGCAAATTCAGTATCTTGATAATTAACATCTGCTCCCGCTTCAATAAATAATTTTACCATTTCGATATTTTGGCTTTTTACAGCATACATAAATAGCGGATTAATATTTTTAACTGTTGCTAAGAATAACTTAACTAATTTTAAATCATTAGTAGAACAAATATCTTCCATTGAACTAACAGTTCTCGACAATTCGTCTCGATAATACTTACTATAAACTGGATAACGATCACATAATGTTGGTATTGCGGTTAAATAACATTGGTTTCCAGTTCCACTATATGCTTGAATATTTTCTGTATTTCCATAATAATTAACAATTAATTTACAAAATTTGTAACGTTCTTTTGGATCTTCAATATAATCTATAATACGTGGAATTGTTGCTACTGAAATGTGTGCTCCTAAACTCAATAGTGCTTCTAGTCCAGTATAATTTTTGTTTTTAATGCATTCATCGACTAATGGAAGTCCTTCAATCCCTATGCTGTATCCAACATCTCTTTCATATGTTTTGTAAGTCCATTCTCTATAATGGTAGTTTTGTTCATCATTATATCCATATAGTTTAATTAATTGTTTTTTTTCTTCTGCTGTCCATACATCACTAAACAATATATCGTGTAACTTGATTTCAGCTTTGATGTTTCCTTCCGTCTCTACATTGTATAATTTTTGGAATTTTTCCATATCATGTGGTGCCTTTTCTATTAAATAACGCAATGCTTTTTCTTGACTTTCATAATTATATGCCATTCATATCTCCCCCAAAATAAAATTTATTTAGTTTTTATTATACTAAATTATTATTTTATTGCAATAAATTTTGGTAATATTTACTACTAAAGCATATTTCATTTTTAAAAAAAACATCTTTACAAGATGCGACTACCTC
>CANRLI010000077.1 GCA_947631475.1 uncultured Bacilli bacterium
AAGATACTACTCACTTAGTATCTTCTCTATATTATTTTTAATTTGTTTAATATCATTCATTTGTAAAAGTTCGTTTAGACGACAATTTTTCTTATAAATACCTAATTTATTTTCATAACTATCTAATTTTTCTAAAACAATTTTTAACATTTTTTGCACAGCACTGCGACTAATATTTTTATTTAAAGCTATTTCACTTAAAGACAAATCTTCATGATAATAATCTTGAAAAGATAATTTTTCTTTTTCCGTTAATAATTCACTATATATATCAAATAAATTATTGTAATATACAAATTCTTCCATTTACATCATATCCTTAAATAAACCATATATATAGTTTTCTATATCAAACGTTTTTAAATCAGTCATCTTTTCACCCAAGCCAATAAACTTAACTGGTATTTTAACTTCTTCTTTAATTGCTAAAACAATGCCACCCTTTGCAGTTCCATCTAATTTAGTTAAAACAATCCCTGTAATATTAGTTATTTCTTTAAAAGCTTTAGCTTGACTAATTCCGTTTTGACCAGTTGTTGCATCTATTACTAATAAGGTTTCATGTGGAGCATCAGGAATATGTTTACCAATTACTTTATTAACTTTTTCTAATTCTTTCATTAAATTTACTTTATTTTGTAATCTTCCTGCCGTATCAATTAAAACAATATCTACATTTTCATTTTTAGCTTTCACTAAGCCATCATAAACTACTCCCGCTGGATCAGTATTTTCTTTTCCATAAAATATTGAATCAGTCCTTTGGGCCCACTCTTCAAGTTGTTGAACTGCCCCAGCTCTAAATGTATCTCCTGCAACCATCATTACTTTTTTGCCTTCATTTTTATATTTATAAGCTAATTTAGCAATAGTAGTCGTTTTACCAACACCATTAACTCCTACAACTAAAATAACTGTTGGTCCTTCTTTAGCCATATTTATTTTATCTGACAAAGTATCATTATCTACATATATAATAAATAATTCATCAACAATAACTTCATTTAAATATTCTGTATCTGTAATTTTTTCGTTTTTAACACGATCTCTTAATTTATCCATAAAATTCATAACCGTATTAACACCGACATCAGCATTAATTAATAATTCTTCTAATTCTTCAAAATATTCTTCTGATACTTTTGTATATTTAACTCCTAACATACTTAATTTAGAAACAAATTCTTTTCTAGTTTTTTCTAAACCTTTATCATAGGTTGCAATATCTTGTGCTTCTTGAACCTTTTGCTGTTCTTTAACAAACTGTGCCCATTCTTCGTCATCTTCATCTTCATCGATATCGTCTTCTTTGACGTCCTCTTCTTCCTCATCTTCATCGTCTTCATCTTCGATATCTTCGTCTTCATCATCTTCCATGCTTTCTTCATCTTCGATATCTTCATCTAAATCAACATCATCAGAAACATTATCATCTTCTAAAGTTTCTTCTTCAGTTACATCACTATCATAAACATCTATCTCTTTAACTTCATCTATTGTCTCTACGTTATATTCTTTTTTAACTTCTTCAACTACTTTTTCCTTTTTCTTCAAAATATTTTTTAATTTATCAAATAATCCCATATATATCACCATCTTTAGTATACCCTATCTTACGCCTTTTGGCTATAAAAAAGACCATTGAATTTAATATATTACTTTACAAATTCCTTTTATTACTTATCTAAAAACTAGACAATTTAATTTGATTGGTATATAATTACTTATAGCGAAGAACTAATACTTTTTATTTTTATTAATTAAAATAATTTGAAAGGACAGATTACATTATGAATAATAAAGATGGATTTACATCCGTCATTGCTTTAGGTGGTTTAGGAGAAGTTGGTAAAAACATGTATGTTTTTACTCATAAAGATGAAATATTTATTATTGATGCCGGAGTTATTTTCCCAGAAAGTGATTTACTAGGTGTTGATTATGTTATCCAAGACGTTACCTATTTAAAACAAAATGAAAATAAAATCAAAGGTTTATTAATAACACATGGTCATGAAGACCATATTGGAGGAATTTCTTTTTTACTTCAAAGTGTTAATATTCCCGTTATCTATGGTGCTAATACTTCAATTAGTTTAATCAAGAATAAATTAGAAGATCGTAATATTGGTTATAATAATTTAGAAGTTATTAATTCAGATACTCGAATTAAAACTAAGTATTTTGATATTGAATTTATAGCTACAACTCACTCAATACCTGATAGTTTTGGTATAGTTCTTCACACCCCTAATGGTACAATTGTCTCAACCGGAGACTTTAAATTTGATTTAACGCCTATTGGTCCAATGGCCGATTTGCATAAGATGGCTAAAATTGGCGCTGAAGGTGTACGTTTATTATTGAGTGATAGTACTAATGCTCTATCAGAGGGTTTTTCTAAAAGTGAAAATTCCGTTGATGAAGCTTTATCTGATATTGTTAATGGTTATAATGGCCGCATTATTATTGCTACCTTTGCCTCAAATATTTATCGTGTTAAACATATTGTTGAAACATGTCGTAAAAATAATCGTAAAATAATTGTTTTTGGTCGTAGTATGGAAACAGCTACTACATTAGCATTAAATAATGGTTTATTAACTGATAAATCAATCTTTATTGATTCTAATCAGGCCAAAAGTTTAAAGAAAAATGAAATATGCATCTTATGTACTGGATCACAAGGAGAACCTTTAGCGGCCTTATCACGTATTGCTAATGGAACTCACAAACAAATTAATTTAATGCCTGATGATTTGGTAGTGTTCTCATCTAATCCTATTCCTGGCAATGCGGCAGGTATTAATCGCATTATCAATAAATTGTATTTAAAAGGTGTTAGGGTCATAACTAATTCCGAGTTTAGTGATATTCATACATCAGGTCATGCTAAACAAGAGGAATTAAAATTAATGCTCAGACTTATTAAACCAGAGTATTTTATGCCAATGCATGGTGAATATCGTATGTTAAAAAGTCACGCTGAACTAGCTGTTGCATGCGATGTTAAACCAGAAAACATTTTCATTATGCAAAATGGTGATTCCTTAATTTTAGATAACGAAGGCGTTCATCGTGGTCCAAGTGTCACAGCTGGTGATGTTTATGTTGATGGTTCGCGAATTGGTGAAGTTGGTTCCGTTGTCATTAAAGATCGTAAATTAATGAGTCGTGATGGTATTTTAATTACTATATTAAACATTAATCCTTTAACCAAAAAGTTATTAATAAAACCTAATATCACTACTCGTGGCTTTATTCTTGTTAATGAAAACACTGAATTAATTAATCAAATTGAAAAAAGAACTACTGAAATTGTCACTAAGTTCTTAAGTGAAAATCCTTATAGTTATACTGATTTAAAAAATCAAATTATCTTAGAATTACATCCATTTATTAATAATTTAACGGGACGCAGACCAATTGTCTTACCTGTAATAATGGAAATTAGAGAAACGTCTAATAATTAATTAGATGTTT
>CANRLI010000078.1 GCA_947631475.1 uncultured Bacilli bacterium
ATATAATAGGTGTTTCTAAATTTTTAGACATTTTAACATCTCCAAACAAAAAGTAGATATCTTATCTACTATCAATTACTCGGCAGCGCCATGGCCACCTATAACGGCACCAAATGTTTTAAAGAATATTTTTACATCTAATTTTAAACTACGATTATTAGAATAATAACTTTCTAATTCTAGTCTTTTATTAAATGAAACATCTTTACGTCCACTAACTTGCCAATAGCCAGTAATACCTGGTTTAGTTTTAATTATTTCTTGATAATATTCGCCCATGTCTTCTTTTTCTCTAGGTAAATAAGGACGGTTACCAATTAAAGACATATTTCCTATTAAAACATTAATTAATTGTGGTAATTCATCAATAGATGTTCTTCTTAATATTTTACCAATTTTAGTTATTCGTGGATCATCTTTAAGTTTTTTATTTTTTTTGTATTCAGCGGCAATTTTTTTATCTTTTTTAAGCATATCAAAAAGGACTTCATCAGCATTTGGAACCATTGATCTAAATTTGTAAAATTTAAATTCTTTACCATTTTTACCTATTCTTTCTTGCGTAAAGAAGATGCTACCAAAGTCACCACAACATATTGAAACAATCTTGATAATTAGTGAGATAGGTATAAGTAAAATCAAACCAATTAATCCAACTAAGATGTCAAATAATCTTTTAATTGCTAAATAGCATAAATCTTTAAAACTACCCACGTTAACTTGCGTCATCTCGTTCATGTTAACACCCCTATATTTTATATAAACTATTTTTTACTTGTATAGTACTCACTTGCGTAATAACTGTTATAGCTATTACCTTTTATATTAGCTTTATTAATGACTACCCCATCAATTTTACTGTTTGCAGCTTCAAAGGTTTTTTTAACTCTTTCTAGTAATTCAATTGGTGTCTCGCCACTGGCAACAATAACTATATTAACATCGGAAAATTTGGTTAATATTGGTGTATCACTTAAACCTAAAACTGGTGGACAGTCAAGAATAATGATATCATAATGATTTTTTAATTCTTCTATTACTGTTTCATTATTTTTAGAAGCTAATAATTCAACTGGATTTGGTGGAGTTGGTCCAATTGGGATTAAGTCAATATTTTTAACACTTGTTCTAATGATATATCTACTTAGTTTAATATCTGGTTTGTAATTTAATATTAAATTAGAATAACCACCAGTTGAGTGATTGACTACACCAAAAATATTGTGCTGACGACCACGACGTAAATCACAGTCAATTATTAATACTTTTTTACCATCTTGAGCATAAGCAACAGCTAAGTTAGCAGAAATAAAACTTTTTCCATTGCCTGCTTCAGGTGAAGTAATAAGAATTGTTTTTAAACCTTTATCGATACTAGCAAACTGTAGGTTTGTACGAATACTTTTAATTGATTCACTAAACATTGATTTAGGATTTATAGTTATAATTAAATCTGTTTCGTTCATCTTTCTCACCTACTTTTTAATCTTATTTTTAGCTTTTGGAACGATACCAAAGACTGGAATATTAAGTTTGTTTTCAACGTCCTCAGCGCTTTTAATGGTTGTATCAAAATAGTAAACAACAAAGATAATTCCAATAGCTAAAACTAAACCAATTAAAAGATATATTACAGTGTCTTTTAATACATTAATATTATATGGATTAGTTTCTTTAGATGCTCTATCAACTATTGAAACGTTTTGTAATTTATATATTTCTTTAATTTCTTCACCAAAAACTTTAACTATTTCATCAGCAATATCTGTTGCAAGTTCACTACTAGCATCTGTAACAGCTATTTTAATGATTTCAGTATTTGTAGTATTAGTTACAGAAACATTATTATATAATGTCTTATAAGAATAATCTAAATTTAAATTTTTAATTACACTTTCCAAGACTCTTCTACTTTTAATTATATCGCTATATGTAGCAACTAAGTTTTTGTTTAATTGGGCATCGGTGGTGTTATATCCCCCTTGACCAGTAGCAGAACCATCGTCACTTACTAAGACAATTGTTGAATTAGATTGATAAAGAGGTACTTTAAAAAAAATAGAATAAGCACAGCCAATAACTAGGACGGATAAGGCAATTACCGCCATTATTAAAGATCTTTCTTTAAAGTAGTCAAATAGCTCTTTTAAATTAATTTCTTCCATATTCTAATCCCTTCTTTATCCTATTATAAATATATTTCACCTGTTTGATGAAGTATAGTATATCATTTTTTTGATAAAAGACAAACAAAAATTTAAATTTCATAAATATTTTATCATAAATAACTGCTTTTAGATATATAAATATACTATAAATTATAAAAAAAATTATGGTAAATAAAACCAATAATATTTATCTCGGTAATCTAATTACCTCAAATATAAATAAAAGATATATTCCCATATATAGTGAGGCTTTAAATCTTAATATTTCATAGGTACTAACTAGTTTATCAATGATGGATACTAACCATGATTCTTTATATTTAGGTATAGTAAAACTACATGGAAACATATGTGTTTTGATAATATTTTGTTGAATATTGTTTAAATCATAGTATTTTAGACTATTTTCTAAGGCTTTATCAGGATGATTTTTTAATTTTTGAAGACCATTGTTGTCTTTTAATTCATCATTTGTAAAAAAATCATGTAATAAAGCTGCTCTAGTTGTTTGATCTGTTGTTTTCATATTTAATATGTCACATATATTGTATGTCCATTTAGCTACACGTACTGAATGATCATATCTAGTAATCCCATGATGTAATTCTTTATTTAATTTATTAAACTCTTTATTATCTATTATATCTTGAACAAGCGAATTAAAACTTTCTCTACGCTTAGTTGTCATCCTTCTCACCTCGGACTTAGTAATTATAACATAGGACAATATTTTAAGCAAATATTTATTCTATATATTATATTCTTATTTTAATATATTTATCTGCTTTTTAGAATATTTTTTTTATTGTGAAGTGTAAAGTAATGGGAATGATAAAAAAACACTAGTTTTGGTAGGAATGGCATTGTTTGGATACAGAAATGTATTTTTTTGATTAGTAAATTAAATACTGATGATAATATTTTTTATAAAAGATTAGATGATTTT
>CANRLI010000079.1 GCA_947631475.1 uncultured Bacilli bacterium
TACTGTTTACCTCTACTTCCTACTATACTTAAGATTATCAAAAAACACCACTAAAGTCAAGAAAGTTAGCCTTATAATAATTAATCTTTAGGATAACTAATTAAAATATTTTTGATAATCTGACCAGTTGATGTTAAATAGTTATTAAGGTCATTTGCTAGAGGTTCTGAAGGCTCTTCGTCATTAGAAGATTCTGGTTTTATATATGGCGTATATTCTTTTGTTAAGATTGATGAAGATTCTTCTTTGGTAGAAAAAGACCAAAATAACCAACTAATGTTGTTCTCATTTAAATAGTTTACCCATTCTTTAAATTCATATTCGTAAATTTGTCCATTACCAGTATTATCCGTTATACCACATTCAGAGACAAAAATTGGTAAATCATTATTTAAAAATTCAGTCATCTTATTGCGAAGAAGTTTTCCATCTGTTCCAGCATAAAAATGAACAGAATATATAACATTACTAAAGGAAAGAGGATTTTTAGAAACGGGGGTTAGATCTTTACACCATTGCGGGATTCCAACAATTACCAAGGCGTTAGGAGCATTATGACGAATAACATTGATAAGAGCTTCAGCATATGGTTTTACGTTATTTTCCCAAGTGATATCTCCATTTGGTTCATTACATATTTCATATATAACATTTGGAGTATTAGAATATTTTTGAGATAATTCATCAAAAAAAGATAAAGCTTGGGTTTGATATGTTTGTGGGTTATTATCAGATAAAATATGCCAATCAATAATAACATACATATCTAATTCAATTAAACGATCAACAATAGTTATAACATCTTCTTTTAAAGAATTATTTTTAATGTAACCATCTTGGTTAGGATCAGTATACATAGCAATACGAAAGACATTAGTTTGCCAAGTATCACGGAGAGTTTGCAGATTATCATAAGTATATAAATCTTTGTACCATTGTAAGCCATGCGAAGAAATACCTCTTAATTGAATTTCTTCGCCTTTTGAATTTACTAACTTTGAACCTTGAGTTCTTAAAAAACCATTGTATGATACCGTTCGAGGATCAACCTTTTCTTTATTAGAAACTTCCTTGATATTTTGTAAATCACTTTTAATTCCATAAAAAATAAGAATGATACAAGCAATACCTAAAATTAATATTATAGCTTTTTTCATTTGACTTCACCTCTTTTATTCTTTAGGCATTTTCTTTTTAAAAATACTTAAGAAAATACCTAAAAAAGAATCAATACTATATTTTTCAACATAGTTGGGAATAAAATCCTCATAATAAATTGGTCGCACTCTTAAATCAAAAATAACAGCTACTAAAAGATAGAAAATATTAGTTGCTAACCAAATTAATGGTAAGATAAAAATATAAATACCTAAAAATGTCACTTTATAAATAGTTACTATTAAACCTAAAAGATTAAATATTAAGAAAAAAAGATGAACAATTAATAAATGACGGTTGGTTTTAGTCATTTTATTAGACCATTTTTCTTTAGGAGTAACTTCAAATTTAGTACTACCAAAACCAAATAATTCTTTTAAGATTTCTTTAGCCATAATTGGAGCTAGAATTATTTCATATATTTTATTCCATGTCGAAGAACGTCTTTTACCTTCTAAAGAGTCTAAGGCAATTCTTTTTAAAAGATATTGAGGAACAAATAAAAGAAAGAAAACACCTAGTTCACAATCTATAACCATAAAACCAAAGAGACTAAATAATAAAGGAATAATTAAATACATGATGCGTCTAACACCATAAAACCAATATGATATGGCAGATAAGTAGTCTAATTTTTGACGCATGGTAAGTCCTTTTTGACGAAGAATTTTGTATTTTTTGAATATTTGAATACATCCTCTACCCCATCTAGAACGTTGTTTAGCAAAGGCAGCTAAATCATTAACAGCACTACCATAAGCTTGGACATCTGATAAGGCTATACCACGATAACCTTTAGCTTCAATAAGCATACCAGTGGCAATGTCTTCTGTTATTGTATTTAAGGCAAAACCATTTATCGCATCTAATGCTTCACGTTTGATAACCGCATTTGTTCCACAATAAATAGTTGAATTAGTTTTGTTTTTAGCTAATTGAATGCGATGATAAAAATAATCTTGTTCGAAAGGTATTTCATCAGATAAACCAAATCTTAATTGGAAGATATCGGGGTTAGTAAAACTTTGAGGTAATTGAACAAATCCGACTTTGGCTGATTTAACAAAAAACGGAATAGTGGTTAATAAAAAATCAGGGGTTGGTTTCATATCAGCATCAAAAGTCGCAATATATGGAGATGAAGTATGTTTTAAAGCGTTATTGTAATTACCAGCTTTAGCATTTATATTATCGTTTCGAGTGATATAACCAATTTTATATTGGTTGGCTAAAGCTTGTATCTCTTTACGATTACCATCATCACATATATAGACATGAACTTTGTTTTTGTTAGGATAATTCATGTTTAAACAAGCTTCGATAGTTTGTTGTAAAAGTTCTTTATTTTCATTAATTGTCGCAATAAAAACATCAACATCGGGATATTCTTCATTTTTAATAGTTGGTACTTTATAATTCTTTTTATTAAAACAAAGAATATTAAAATAATATATAATAAAATCAATTGTTTCTGTAAATTCTAAAAGTAGCACAATTATACCGCAAACAACATTAAATTTACCATATCTAAAGGGCAATGTAAAAAAGATACGATAAGTAATATACATCATCGTAAATAACATCGTAATAGTGTATATAATTAATTTAGGTATACTCTCTCTTTTAAGTGTTTGAGGATTTTTTCTTCTTTTATGTTTAATTTTCTTTTGTTTAATTTTTTTCATGATATCACTCTTTAAACTTTAATGAAATTATATTATAGAATGGCTGTTAAAGTCAATTGAAAGACATAGAAAAAATACTTATAAAATAATAAGAGATGAAATATACTTCATCTCTTAGATAATTATTTTATTCAGCTTGATTAATAGTAACGTTTCCTTCTGAC
>CANRLI010000080.1 GCA_947631475.1 uncultured Bacilli bacterium
TTTTTAAAATACTCATCTAAAATTTTTTGACGATTATTTTTAACAAAATTAATTTTGTCAACAATTTCATTTATATCATCATCACATTTCATTACTAAATGTTCTTTTAAATAAGAATTATCATCAAAAATATCAGTATTTCCTAATATTACAGGAACTCCAAAATTAAAACTTTTTTGAATCAACTCGGGATTGGTATTTGTGAAATTAACATATAAATTTACAAAATTATTAGCAATAATTTCATCAATTAATTCATGTTTTTCCACTTTAATATTAAATCTTTTAATAAAATCTTTAGTAGCTTTCATAACATAATTGAATTTACACACATCATAGTCTACAAATGTTAAAGCAGCTAATTGATTATAAAAATTATTATTCGGATCAAAATCATTACTAAGAATACCTATATTATTTGATTCATTATATTTATGTTTCTTTGGGTCCATCTTTAAACTTATATATTCACATTTATATCCAGCATTTTCAAATACTTTAATTGTCTCCTTATTAACACAACCAATTGAGGTAACTAAATCGCGGTCAATAAATTCGAAGATGGTATGTAATGTAAATCTTACACCACCATTTGATAATGCTGAAAAACTATCCCTGTAAATCCAACATACCTCAATATTTTTTCTTATTCTTGGTAATATTACTCGATAAAAATCATTATTACCAACTAAATATATTTTACCAATTTTAGATTTATTAATTTCATCAATAATAAGATTAGGATCTCCAATATCTTTTATTACAATTATATTTTTATAGTTTTCACTTAAGCTATCTTTTATACATAAATCCCCTTCTGGCAAAAAAACAATGGTATCTTTTTTAGCATATTTTTTTATTTCTTCTAGCATTTTACTTCACCTACATTTCAATAAATTCTTTTACGCTATTTTTAGAATTTATGTCATGTTCTTTTTTCCATTCCTTATATAGCTTTAAGACTTGCTCTTTATTTTTTAAACAATTTTGAATTTGTTTAGCTATTTCTACAGGATTTTCTTCATTATTTATAACAATATATTTTTCTAATTCTGTATTAACAAAATAATGATTATTATTTCCACTTAAACAAATAGTTCCAACAGCAAAGCTTTCCAGTGGAAGCATTGGAGCACATTCAGAAAATGTAACATATAAATTAAGACTATTATGAGCCATTCTTTTAAGTAATAAATCTCGACTTAAAGGCTTTTCTTCCCCTATTACTTTTAATCCTAAATTTCGAGCAAATTCAGCTGCTTCATAATCCATTGGAATAATATCAATGGTCGCATCTTTTATTAATGAAACAGCGGCAATCTGTGCAAAAAGGTTTTTACGCCAATCATCTTTTTTAGCAGCATATAAACCAATCGTTACATTATCTGGTTCCAAATGATTAATCTTTTCTTTTAATGTAACATTGTTGTCAATAAAATGAGTTTTAATTCCCAAATTTTCATAAAATGGTACTAAAGACTTTTTACAAGTACCAAATACTTCAATAATGCCATCTTTACACATATCAATTAATTCAAGATTTCTTTCCCAACCATATGGTTCAGATACTTGCGAAATACTTCCATGCCAAAATACTTTAATTTTTATATCATGATTTTTTTGCTTTAAATAATAGGCTAAATCTTTCCATCCCAAACACATGGCACTAAAAATAACCTGTTTAATATTTTTTTCTAATATTACATTAGCAAATTTTCTCATATCTTTTTTTCTAAAAAATTCCCCACAAGGAACACGGTTATCAAATAATTCAATTGTAGCACTAGAAACGCCTAACCAATCAGGATTATGCATAACAATATAATCACTATCCACTTGCTTTAACTTTTCAATTGCTAAGGTAATACTTTTTTGATATTTATGATTATCAAAATATGTATATTTAAGATATTTAATCGGCTTATAAAGAGTTCTTTTAATTATAGCCCCTCCTACATGTCTTA
Source organism: uncultured Bacilli bacterium (assembly GCA_947631475.1). Lineage (GTDB taxonomy): Bacteria > Bacillota_I > Bacilli_A > RF39 > UBA660 > Coprovivens. The sequence goes on from CANRLI010000080.1 coordinate 1,965, forward strand.
GTTTATGATATATATTATTTACAAAATCAATTGTTTTACTCCCAAAAACTCTTTTTAATTTTAGAAAGAATTTTTCTTTTTTAGTAAACCAACTCGCATCAAAATAATGTATCATACAAGTATTATCAGTAAAAATATTATTTTCAAAATTAAAAGACAAAGGATAAAAATATTCTCTTGGATAAATCGTTATATTATGTTTTAAGTGCTGAATTTCATTTGATGTATGATCTAAACCTAACTCATTTAAAATTCTTGTCATAACTCTTGGAATACTCATTTTAAACATATTATTAACATCAAAATGTTCTTGAGCTTGATAAAAATCTAAAATCTTTTTAGCAAAATAAGTTTTAGGCTTTGTTGTACCCCAAACAGCTGAATTTACCATTCCTGAGTCTTCAATTCCTAAAAATGTTTCATTTTCAAGTAAAAAATCAATAGGTTTAGCGATAATCATATCTGTGTCAAAGTAAATACCACCCATTTCATAAATAGCCTTAGTTCTTGCATAATCTGCTACAAAAGCCCATTTTTTATTTTCATATGCTTCTTTAACATAAGGACATTCATTAAAGTCCACATTTGACTCATCCCATCTTATTATTTTATAATCAGGCAAATATTTTTCCCAACTTTTTAGACATTTTTTAGCCA
>CANRLI010000081.1 GCA_947631475.1 uncultured Bacilli bacterium
AAATTGCTTTACAAAAAGCAATTTTTTTATGTAAAAAACTGATAATTTCTTGACTTTTAATCATAAAAAACTTATACTAAAAATATATTAAAAGAAAAGGAGAGAGAAAAATGAAAAAATTTATTGCAGCATTAATATTAGTTGTTGGATTATTTGTTACTACAAATGTTAGTGCTATGACAGAAGAGCAACTACTTGCTAAATTATCACAAAGTTATACTGTTAATGGTAGAACTGAAAAACTAGAAGCTGGTATTGTTAAACAAGCTAAAGACTATCTAGACAAATATGAACTAAGCTCAGATGATTGCGATTATATTGCTAGTGCAATTGATAAAGGCTTAGAAATCGTAGAAGCTGGAAGTGCAACTCAATGGAAGGAATTAACTTCAAGTGAAGTTGAAGACTTAATTAAATTAGTTGATGATATTAGTAATAATACTTCTGTTAGCGCTACTTTAAGTAAAAATGGTGAACTAGTTATTTATAATGAAGATGGAACTGTATTTACTAAAGTTTCTGACTTAATCAAATACACTGATTCAAATGTAGCTATGATAGTAGTTGCTGGAACAATTTCTCTAATTGGTTTAGCTGTAATCGTTAGAAAAATTGCAAAAGCTAATGCTTAAAAGATTAATTAGATCTTTAATAGCAACTGTTATACAATTAGCAGTTGCTTTTTTCTTTGCAACTATCATTCTATTCACAGTCAGTGTATTTATAAAAGATAAAGTAGATTTACTGTTTTCAGTAACTAATAAGTTTGCCATACAAGAGAAAATTGGTGAAAAAGTAGAAGTAAAATATGATCTTTTGAAAAAAAGATTAGCTAATCAACCAGCCTATGGTACAGTTTGGGCGAGACTAATTATCCCAGATATTAATTTAAATTTAGAAGTAAAACATGGTGATGATTTAGATATAATTAAAACACATGTTGGACATTATGCAGGAAGTTATTTCCCTGGTGAAGGGGGATCAATTATATTACCTGCCCATAATAATAGTAAACAATTTATGTATATTTCAAGACTAAAAGAAGGTTCAGAAATAACTATTGAAGCTGATTATGGAACCTTTGTATATCGTGTATACGAAACTAAAATAATTCAAGAAACAGATAAAGATAGCTTACCAATTCAATCAGATGAAGAAATATTAATGTTATATACATGTTATCCTGTTACAGGTTTAGGTCATAAAGATAAAAGATTTGTTGTTTATGCTAAATTAGAAAGTGCAAAATTTATAGGTGAAACAAATGAAGAATAAATTGAAACTAATATTTTATTACATTTTAGAACTCCTTTTATCAGTATTTGTCGTAGCTTTTTGCACTTTGATAATTACTAAAACAACTATATATGACTCTAAATTTATAAAACAACAATTTAATAAAAACAACTATTATCAAAAATTAAGTACAACTATTCAATCTGAAATGTCTAAATACATAATACAATCTGGTTTTCCAGAAGATATCATTGAAAATATTTATACAGAAGACATGTTAAAAAATACAATTGAAAATATGATAGATAATATATATGATCCTCAAATAAAAATTACAATAGATATAACTCAAGTTAAAACTAACTTAGAAAATAATATAGATCAGTATCTAGCTAACAATAACTTAAAAATAGACGATCAAGATGCCCTAGATCGTTTCGTAAAACAAATGACGGACATTTATTCTCGTGAATTAACTATTTCAAATGTGTTTTCCTATATAGATACTATTGTAAATAAAACAATGAAAATATTAGGATTAGGAATTGTTACTTTAGCAGTAATAATTATCTTATTAATAGTCTTTATTAAAGCTTTCTTCAAACAAAATACATGCTCTATACCACTATTAGTAAATGGTATTATCTTGTTAATAATATACTATTACATATATAATAATCTTAATATTACATCTATATACTTATGGGATAGTAATATATCAGCATTATTACAAAGTATTTTAAATGACATAATCAATAAAATTAAAATTATTTCTATAATATCTCTAATAATTGGAACTTTAGATATTTTTATAGCAACTTTATTTAAAAAAAAGAAAAAAAGCTCTTAGGAGCTTTTTTCATTGACAATAAAGATAACTATTTAGAGTATAATTTTGAAAAAATAATACATACTAAAAGCTATAAAGAAGTTTTTATAAAAACTTATAAATTAATAATTACGAAGGTGATTATAATGAAAAGAAAATTAATAGTTTTATTATTTTTACTATTTTTTTCATTTACAAGTGAAGCTTTAGCTGAAAATAAATTATATTTTACAGATAATAATGAGCGAATATACTATGATACTAAACAACTAAATAAAAATGAATTTATGAATCATCTATATATGCTTCCAGGGGGAACATATACAGATGAATTACTAATTGAAAATGGAAGTACAACCGATTATACACTATACCTTAAAGTAAAAGAAAAAGAACAAAGTGAAGAAGCCAAGGCTTTTTTAGATGAAATAAAAATGAAAATATACCTTGATGACACCTTAATTTATGATGGATTTGCAAAAGGATTAGACTACAACCATAATGGTGTAAATTTACAAGATGTTATTGAAATAGGAGATTGTCAAACTAACGAAGTTCATAAACTTCTTGTTGAAACAACCTTATCAAAAGATTTCAGTGATCCAACAGGAAATGATGCCTCATATATAGATTGGGAATTCTATGCTCAATATGCCGAAAAAATAATACCTATTGAACCAAACCCTAATACAGGGGATAAAATAAAGATAATGTTTATTATCTTTGGGGGTTCATTAATACTAACTATTCTTTTAATAATACTAACTAGAAAGTTTAATAACGATGCTATTACTTAGTATTAAAACAATTATCAATAACGAAATAGATGATCCAATCTTCATATTATTAACCATCTTCATAATAATATATATA
>CANRLI010000082.1 GCA_947631475.1 uncultured Bacilli bacterium
TAACATTATCAACTTTTACACTACTTTGTTTTTCTTCCTTTTTAGGTTCCTTCTTTGTTACCTTTTTTGATGTTTTTGCTAAATCAGTTGTTTTTTTAACACCTTTTTTGTTTTCTGTCTTCTTTTCTGCTTTTTTTTCTGCCATAATAATACCTTCCTCGATCTATTTTAAATATTGTTAAATTTTCTTTTTTAATCACAATACCTATCAGTATTATAACAATTATTATGAAAATAGTAAAATATTTTTAACTACTAACCATCATTAAGACTGTTCATTAATAGTATCACAAACCACATTATTAAAATTCATAATTTTACTTCCTATAATTACATCATTACTTACCTTATCATCACATATTAAAACACTATAATCATTAAATTTTAAAATTGATGAATCATCAACATCATTTTTAAGAATTTCTAATGGATTAGTATATAATTCCTCTACTTGTAATTTATTACTTGATAAAGCATTAGCAATATCATAATTATTATCAGGATACGTAATAATCATTTCTTCTATACAATAAGAATAAATCTTCTTATCTGAATTACTATATAATAACTTTTTAGGTCCACAAACATTTGCTTTAGTAACCGCAATACTAAAACTATTCAAATTAATATTACTAACTACTTTTGTTTCATCCATATATACAATATATTTACCATCGACAATTTCTAAATTTTTTATCTTTCCCACAATAATAATCTCATCATAAACATCATAATTGTCTAAATTACTGGAATTATTTTTAAATAAAGCTTTTAAAGTAATATTATCAGCAAAAGTAACATATCCATTTACAGTAACCGTTTTAGTTTCATAAGGACGCATTTCCAAATAATTTTGACCTGTTTTTTTACTTATTTTACCTTTTAATTTAATATATTTATTACTATATTCCGCATAATTAGCTACCACAGTATTTAAGAATGAATTAGCTTCAATTACTTCAATATCATCAGCATTACACATATAACCATTATTATTAAATGGATCAACAATCAATTCATCATCTTCACTACATTGCCACACTCTAAGTCCTAACGCATTATAAACTTTAACACTTCCTAATTTAGTAATATTATAAGCAAAAACAGGGATTCTTTTGAAGGTTAAAGATATTAAACTATCTATAATAATTGAACCAAACAGCATTCCGATAAAAAATCCTATAATAACTATTAAACGTGGTTTAATCAAATATAAAATATTTACTGTCCATAAAATAATTGCCAAAATCCATAACAATGGTCTTACTACTGTTGCTTCATTAACTAATAAAACCATAACCAAAATTATTATACTTACTATTAAAGATATATAATTAATCTTTTTCTTATGACTTTTATTTTTCTTTTTCATTCTCATATATTATACTCCTATTATTAGTATAAATTAATTCACAAAAAAAAGCCATAAATATTTATCATTTATAGCTTTTTTTATTGCTTAACCAAGATTAGTTAATAGCGTCTTTAAGCTTACTTCCAGCTTTAAATGAAGCAACATTTTTAGCAGGAATCTTAATAGCAGCTTTAGTTAATGGGTTGATACCTTCTCTAGCAGCTCTTTTTTTAGAACTGAATGTACCAAATCCAACTAGAGCAACTTTACCAGATTTTTTAAGTCCAGAAGTTATTCCTTCTAGTGCTGCATCAAGAGCACGAGCAGCATCGGCTTTTGTTAAGCCAGCTTTAGCTGCAATAAATTCTACTAATTCTTGTTTTCCCATATTTTTTTACCTCCCAATAAAATTTATATGTCGCAAGGTATTACCCTTACATATTAAAAATAACAAAAATACAAAATGAAATCAAGACAAAACGCTTATTTTATTTAAAAATTTTCATTTTTTTACAATAAATTAAAAAATATTAAGACTTTTCCTTAATATTTTTAATTATTTACACTATTTTCGAAGCTAATATTTGGTGTTGTATTTGAATTAGTATTAGTATCAATATTAGTATTTTCATCATTAGTATCATTAGTACTTGGTTGTTCCCCAGTATTAGATGCCGAATTAGATTGATTACTACTATTAATAATACCATTATATAAACTAAATATATTATTATACATATTTAAAGTAGTAATAGCTTTTGCTGATTCATCAGCATAAGAAATAGATCCTACCAATTCTGTTACATTAGCTTCATATTTACTTTTTGTATCATTACTTTGATATACGACCATAACACCTAATAATAGATTTGATCCTCCATTAATAAAGTATATTTGAACTGGTAAATTATTTATCACACTATTTACTACATAAGCATCTTTAGCACTTATCTTCGTTTCTTCAACGGTTGTTTCTTTAAAATCTGGTATTTGTTTTATATAACCTTCAATCATATCTTTATTAATTTGACTTATACTACTATTACTATGAGCTAACTTAACAAAAATAGTTTCACCATCATTAATAACAACTACATTTTCACCATCTTCATTTACGGACCAATCTTTTTCTAAATTAAATTTATAGCCATTAGAAATAACTGCCGATGTTTGAACTGCCGTAGGCTGATTATTTTGTTGTTGCAAATTATTTTTTTGGTGCCCAAGCATCATATATCCGCCAACAGCTCCCACTAATAATATAACAACAACTGCCACAACTAAAATTGTTTTCTTATTAAATTTACCACCCTTTTTAGGTTCATCAGTAACTAAAGGTTGCTGAGGTGAAACGCTTGGAGCACTAACCTGATTTAAAGAAGATGGAATACTTGGAGTAGATTGCATATTTGTTACTGTTGGTGCTACTTGTACAGGTGTGACAGTCGGTG
>CANRLI010000083.1 GCA_947631475.1 uncultured Bacilli bacterium
ATCGTCTCTGCTTTTTAAATATTCAGTTGTAACACATGTATTGTAATCCTACAAAAACTACGAAAACTCAAGAAAATTATTAGTTGACTAATATGAAAAATTGTGTTATATAATATATACTTGTAATTTTATATACAGTATAGCGATGATAGGGAGGGACAAAGATGGAGATAAGAGAATGTTTAATTAACGTTTCCATGCAGCCAAAGCAGTATTCTGCAGAAGAACTTCAGAAACTTAAAGAATTTGTTGAAACTGTTCAAAATGATGAGGCTAGATCTGCACTTGCTTGTTGGGGCAATCACGATGACTATAGTCATGGATATTGATTTGTTGGCTGGAAAATGATTATAGATTATGAGTGATAGGAGTACAGAGATGATTTTGTACTCCTTTTATTATGTTATTTGAAGAATTAAGGATATGAAGGTGAAATTATGCAGCTTGCAAAAACAATTGTAATTAAACCCACAATGAATTGTAATTTGCGTTGTGGTTATTGTTATGAATTTATTCGTAATGGTACGACCTATTGTAAGGAAGCAATGGATGTGAACCAATTGACGGAAATTGTTTGGAGGATAGCAAAATTATTTCCTGATTCTAAGATATTATGGATGTTTCATGGGGGAGAGCCGTTGCTTCAAGGTGCAGAATATTTGGAAAAATTTTGTGATTGCATTAGAAACGTCAACAAAACATATCCCGTGGATTATAAGATTGCATTACAGACAAATGCAACATTGCTATCGGATAAATGTATTAGTATTTTAGTGAAGAATGCCGATTTACTTAGTGAGAGAATAATCAGCGTAAGCATTGATGGACCAAAGGAAATCAATGATATTACACGACATTTTATTTCTGGAAAATCTCCATTTGATGAAATAGAAAATGCAATCTATAGAGTAAAAGAGTCAGAGCTTGTGTTCTCGACGATTAGTGTGGTAGGAACACATAATGTCAATAATCCAGAAGATGTATATTCCTATTTGAGAAAATTGGGAGCAAATTTATGTAAGTTTGTGCCAAATTATAATTCAGATATGAACGGAAATCCAGAATCGTATGGAATTCGTCCAATGAATTTTGCACATTTTATGTGTGAAATATTTGATTTGTGGATGCATGATTTGCCAAACCAAAATGATGATAATAAAATGATTATTGATCCTATAGCTTCAATAATTTGTAGCTTGACAAATAGTGTTGTTACATGGTGTGAATATCGCGAGGAAAAGTGTTCTAACTTCACATGTATTTATCCAAATGGAGAAATGTGGTTATGCGATAATTTTATCCATGAAACAATGAAGGATATTGCATATGTGAAAAATATTTTTGAAGTATCCGATGAAGAATTGAAAACAAGTTTATTAACTCTTAGTAAAGTATGTAGCTTTGATGCTTTCTATGATATGGCAATGGGAAGATGTAAAGATTGTGATATTTATGAGTATTGTAAGGGTGGTTGCTTACCTACACATAATGAAATGTTTAAGAAATCAAAAGATTTGTATGATGAATACTGTGAATCAAAGAAGATGTTAATAAATCACATAAAGAGAGGTGTAGATCTTGCACTGTCTTAATTTGAAAATCACATATGATTGTACAAATCATTGCAGTTTTTGTTTCTCGAATTATATGAAGGATATTTCGATATCACTTAAGAACTTGAAAAATGCTGTTTATCAAGGAAGCATGAACGGATGTAATGAACTTGTTTTGTCAGGCGGAGAACCAACATTGTATCCAGAGTATATAATGGAATTGCTTTCTATGGCGAACCAACTGGAGTATAAAAAATTTATAATTCAGACAAATGGTTCTGGACTATCAAACAATAAACAGTTAGTTTCTTTTTTAGATGAAAAAGCTCAAAATACAGAGGTGTGTTTGTCCTTCTCAGTTCATGGACATTTGCCGGAAATACATGATGATTTAAGTGGAAATCATGGTGCTTTTGATAGCTTAATACGGGCTATGGGTAATATAGCAAAAACACATTGCCATATTTATACAAATACAGTGATTAATTCTAAAAACAGTATGTATTTAAAAGAAATTGCAAAATTATTACAACAGTATAATCCTGAGATTATGCAGTTTTCTATAATGCATTTGAAAGAGAAAAGTTTGTTATCAGTTTCGCTTACAGATTCAGTTAATGCGATTAAGGAACTTAAAGGGATTGTAGATTTAGATGTATTAAAGACTGAGGGTGTGCCGTATTGTTTGTTATATGGTATGGAACAATGCGTTGGAGAGAGTGCTTGGCCTTCAACCCTTGATTTATATAATAAAGAGAATGATTATATGAAGGATTTTAGACAACTTGATTATGGAATGCGCAATAAAATGGAAAATTGTGATAAATGTATTTTGGATAAGATATGTATGGGAGTATGGACAGAACATTTTAAAGAATTTTCTGATATGAAAATTCGCCCAATAGGGTGAGTGGGCTTGGAAAAGACCCTAATGGTGTTATTTGATTGCCAATAGAGTCTTTGTTTTTATTGGAATAAAGGGAGAATGAAAGAATGTATTCAGAGTACAATACACCGAAGAAAAAATACAATCTAAAGACAAATAAATATATATGTAATAAATTTGGATTAGCTGAGTTTTTTGCAACTCATTATGATGAATTTGGATATGGAAAGCAACTTTGTATTTTGGATGCAGGATGTGGA
>CANRLI010000084.1 GCA_947631475.1 uncultured Bacilli bacterium
TTTTGGAGACCCCTATTTTACCATTAAACTAATCCCCTAAGAATTTAAAATCGTCTCTCAAAAAACCATTTAAAATGGATAAACTCATTATATCACAAAATTTCTATTCCGCAATTATAATTTATTAAAAATCAACATTTTTAGTACAAATAAACAATTTATTTCATAACTTATAATAGGTGAATGTTATGTTACTAAATTATACGTCTAAAGAATTGGACTTATTAGCAAGAATTATGAGAGCCGAAGCTTTAAATGAAGGAAATTTAGGAATGTTAATGGTAGGTAATGTTGTGGTAAATCGTGCAATCGCCACATGTTTAACTTTTTCTGACATTAGAACTATAACTGATGCAATATATCAACCAAATCAGTTTGTTGGAACTAAAAGTTCTTTATTTCAAGGAAGTGCCACAACTACCGAAAAAAATTTAGCAAAACGTGTTTTAAATGGCGAATATTACCATCCAGCTACTCATGCTCTTTGGTTTTATGCCCCAAGTCCAGGTAATGCCTGTAAAAGTACATGGTATGGTCAACAATTTGCAGGTTCTTATAAAAATCACTGCTTCTATATTCCTGAGCCCGGAGCATGTAAAGAGTTATACTAATCATCTATTATCTATCTTAAATTAATAAACTTTTAAGTCTAATACTAAAACATCCTTATTATTTAATCAGATATAAATAAAATCTCCTCAATTTTATCTATTATTAATTGAATAAGTACTAATTTATTTGCTTTTCTACTTTTCTTATCTACATAAACATCTATATCATAATATCTTCCTTTATAATAAATACTAATAAAAACTTCATTGTTTTTACCACAATTATTATTTTGATCAAACTTATTTAGCTTACCAGTAATACCAATACCCATGTCAGCTTTTGCAAATTTACAAATATTTAAAGCCATTTCGTGAGCAGTTTCCATACTATAGACAGTATATTTGTCTATAGTTTCTTTTTTTACACCCATTATTATTTTATATTCATTAGAATAAGTAACCGCAGAAAATTTTAATACTTGAGATGCTCCTTCTATAGAAGTAATTGCATCGGCAACGCCTCCTCCAGTGCAAGATTCCATAGTCGCTATAGTTTCTCTTCGAGTACTCAATTCCTTAATTATTTTTTTAAATGTTTTCATTTTAATTTATTCTCCTTATTTATCAACACAGTGTTTATTTATTGCAATGACTTACAATAAAAACATAATTCATTCTTCATACAATAAATCATATTACTATAAACAATATTATAATATTCAGAATAATATTATATGTCAAGAAATAACAAATAAAAACAGGATTAGTCCTGTTTTTATGGTATTAATAATACCTGTCCAATACTCAAATTTGTTGTTTTTAAATTATTTAAATTAATTAATTCAGTAACAGTTGTTCCAAAATTTTGAGCTATACGATATAAACTATCGCCTGCTTTAACTATATAAGTCTTTTGTCCTTTACTATCAACCTTAGGTATTAATAATTTTTGGCCTATTGATAAAAGATTACTATTTAAATTGTTGATATCTTTTAACTTTTCCACAGTAGTATTATATTTGCTAGCAATACTCCAAAGACTATCCCCACTCTTAACTACATATGTATCATAATCACTAGTAGATGTCATATCTTTAGTACCACTAACTAATAATTTCTGATTAATAGCTAAATTATTTGAAGTTAAATTATTTAATTTTTTTAATTCATCCACACTTAGTCCATATTGCTTAGCTATACCATATAAGGTATCACCAGCTTTAACTGCATAATAAACTCCAACATCGCCACTAGAACTTGTATCTTTTACTAACAATCTTTGTCCAATAGATAAAATGTTGCTTGATAAATTGTTCATATCCTTTAATTTTTCCACAGTCAAACCAAATTTATTAGCGATACTCCATAAACTATCTCCCTTTTGAACTATATAATAATTTTCATTAGCTAATGTTCCCGTGTAACTATAAGGAACTCCTATATATTCAGCAATTGCTTTAACAACAGCTTCTGCATAATCTTTCCAATACTTCTTTAATAATTCTGCATCAGTCGCATTATCCAAAAAGCCATATTCTACAATAACCGCTTCTGTATTTCCTGTATTACGATGTATAAAATAATAATCTTTACTTGGATTAGAAGGATATCTCATTTGATAATATTTTCTAACATCACGACCTACATTTTCTAACTCCGTGGCAATTTTTTTACTAAAGGAATCACTATTACGAAGTGCATATATAATTTCAGATCCTTGACCGCCTCCAGCATTAATATGGTTACTTATAACCAATACATCGCTATTACTACCATAAGGTTCTAGAATCTTTTTTACACGATCGTTAGGATCAATAGTCTCATCAGTAGTCCTTACCATTGTATTTGTAATTCCTAATTCATCTAATCTTTGATGTATGTATTCTGATATTTTTAATGTCAATTCCTTTTCAATAATCCCATTACCAGAAGAGCCTGGGTCACTGCCTCCATGTGCAGGAATAGGAAAAGTCCAAAAATATCATTATTTATTAAAATTCAATATTCCATTCTATTTCTATATCT